>CAZMRA010000179.1:0-10478 GCA_964568485.1 uncultured Caldilineaceae bacterium
TATGGACTTTAGGTCTACTTTATAATCGTTAATTTGACGGAAATCCTTCGCGGACGCTACGTCATTTGTTAAAATATTTATTAACTTTTTAACTACTATAATATCGTGGAATTTTGCCAATTCCTTCGCGCAACCACCAATTTCCTAACAAAATTGGTTGATCACCCAGCGAATCTCGCCCATTTTTCGACGTTTTAGCCACGCGTGTCCTCCTTGTTAACGGAAGGTTAATCGTGTTAAACAGGTTAGAAGGGCGATTTAGAGCGGAAAAACAAAGAAAAAGCGGGCAAATCTAGCTAAGACCTGCCCGCGGACGGATCCATTGTCAAAATAGGCAATGGATCCGTCTTTTGTCGTATATACGTGTGACAAAGAGTGGGATGAAGGGTGAGCGGGTGAGGAACGCGGTCCATCAACGCCCCCAGACTTTGGTCAATAGCCTAGGGGCGCTTGTGATCCTTCGGTGGGCTATTGGCTCAACATCACCGGCAGGTGCGCTTGGATCTGGCACTGCTGGTTGGGTTTGCCGGGAGAGATGCAGCCAGTCCCTTCCCAATTGGGAGAGCCATCGGGGAAACGGCCAATCGAGCCATTTTGGATGGCTCGCGGAAACTCAAACTCATCAATGAGGATCTCGCCATTGGCCGCCGATAGGCCCACATATTCACCATTTTTAGAGAGGGCAAAGTTCAGATGTTGCGGCCCCAAATCTGGCAAATTGTCGGCATAAAAGAGGAGATAGCCCTCAGCAGGCACCACTAAGCCAGGCGGAATCGCATAGCGCGTCCGGTTGCTGCGGCTGTCCGTCAAGAAGAGCCCATCCAGCGCAACGTCATTCGGCGAGGGATTGTAGATCTCGATCCAATCGGGGTGATTATCAGCTAGGTCAGGATTGCGCAGCGCACTCTCGTTATCGGCCATGATCTCATTGATAAACAACAGCGGGGCTTGGTAGCCGACTACATAGCGGTAGGGCTCTCTAGGCGCAGAGAGTGGTGCCCGCCCCTGCAAATCATCAATATCGGTAGCGATGAGGTAATAGCGCACCAAGGTGCCATCTGGAAAAGCCGGAATCTGAGCCGTATAGACATCGCCACTGCCGACCATCGGCACTTCGACCAAGCTCCCCCCGGAAGTAGTGTAGACCAGCGTCGCACCGACAAGCCCACGCTCATCGATAATGGTCGCCGAGATGGTGACAGTATCACTGAGTGTGGGTGAACTGGGCCACTGTTCAACGTCGCGAATGATGGGTGGGAGAAGGGTATTGGTGGCACCGGGGGTTGGTGAGTCAAAGGCGATCCAAGGTTCACCACCATCCAACCGCCGCCCGTACGAAACGTCGGTCTCTTGCAGACCGTAGCTCATACTGTCAACCACCGAATCGGTGGCATCGCTAAAAAGGCTCACAAAGCCACTGGTGCGGCTGAGCGCAAAATTCAGATGTTGCGGCCCTTGGCGCGGATCATTATCCGCATAGAAGATCATAAAGCCACCCGCGGGGATGCTCAAACCACTGGGGATCGCAAACCGATTGGGGCGATTGGGATCGTCCGACAAGAAAAGCCCATCTAAGCGGACAGCAGCCCCAGTCGGGTTATAGAGTTCGATCCAGTCCGGGTATTCGCCAGGTTCGTCGGGATCTTCCAGGGAGAAGCGATTGTCGGCCATCACTTCGTTAATCCGCAATTCCGATTGGCCAGGCAGTTGGGTCGGCTCAGCAGCGACGAGGGCCCATGTTAGCCCGGTCAGTAGCGCAACTGCCAGCACCAGGGAACTCAACAAAGGGCGATAATGATTCATGCCAACTCCTTCAAATCAACACATGACACCGGTTGAAGCCAACAGCTCCGGAAGCGTTGTGCATAATGGCGCTACTCGCAGGCCAACTCGCGCATAAGAAATGGCAAATGGACCCGGTTGGTTGTCACAAAACCGATATTCGCACGTCCTGGGGTGGGAAGGTCGAACTCGCGCCAGCGAGCGCTACCATCGGGGAAACGCCCCGTGGAGACATTGGTCAATTGGGGGCCGTATACGATTTCATCGAGTTTCTTGATACCAGAGGCATCAGCCTCAAATAGCCCGATACTTTCACCATTTCGCTCGAGCTTAAAGTTCAGATGGAACGGCCCTTGTTGCGGCTCGCCATCTGCATAGAAAACCAAGTATCCTCGCGCGGGGATCACCACCCCGTCGGCGATGCGGTGGCGGGTGGGACTGGTTAAATCATCAGTGAGGTATTTGCCGCTCAGGTCGATCGGCACAACCGCGCTATTGTAGAGCTCGATCCAATCCGGATACTCGCCGCGATCATCCGGATCTTCCAAGCCACGATCATTGTCCGCCAAAAACTCGTTGATCATGACAATAGGGGCAACATTTTCCGGCGGGCCGTAATTTAGCTCACCAGCACGCACATATTCCGCCACTAACGGTTGATCAGTCGCGCTATTTAAGGCCACCCCACTACTGGCGATATTGTTCACGCGGTAGGAACGTACCCCGTTGACGCAAGCATTGCCAGCGCCGTGAATCACTACGGCAAACGCAGTGGTGCCCCCAGCAGGGACGAAGGTATTCGTATCCCCATCAACCAAACGGATGAACAAGTGCCCATCCGCTTCGAGGTCCAGGCTTTGCAGCGAGGCGAGCAGAGGATGGCGAGCCGGGTCCACGATCTTCTCACAACAATCGGTGCGATAGACGTCGAGCTGGCGGATGAGTTGATTGGCCTCTTGGTTTGTCAAGGGTCGCTGCTGATCATCCAGCAGTTGCAAATCCAGATGAGCCACGGCCAGATCAGGGTCACCACTGCGGCCACGGCTTGTGACAAAGATGTGAGTCACCGAACTATTGGCATCATCCAATTCAGCGAGCATGGTGTATTGCCCGCCCAAATTTTCATACCAGGCGATTTTGCCGTCCTCCCGCGAGGCCGAAATCACATCTAGATCCCCATCCTTATCCAGATCGGCCACATACACACCATGGGCAACCAGCGTATTGTTGACAATGATGCGTTCGCTAAAGTGTGGAGGTCGCCCACCATCATTCTCATACCAAGCAATCGTATTGGTGCCCTCGATCGCTGCAACCAGATCAGCATCACCATCCTGGTCGAAGTCTCCGCTGTGGATGGCATGGGGGATATAAGCATTCGTCGAGACAAAGTGCATCTGAAAAGTGGGGGGGGAGCCACCGAGATTTTCGTACCACCGTAACGAGTTATCATACTCGAGCGCGGTGAGCACATCCAGATCATCGGCGTGGATGTGCAAAACCCCACCCGCGCCCATATCCACCGCGCGCTCGAAAAACTCCAGCGGCGCGCCGCCCAAATTTTCGTACCACGCCACTTTGTGATCATTCTGCGAGGCCGACATTAGATCGAGATCGCCGTCGCCATCCAGATCCGCAGCGTAGACCGAGCGCGCATAGGCTGCGTTGCGCGAAATAATATGACGAGTGAAGGTCGGCGGCCGCGCGCCATTGTTTTGATACCAGCTGATGGCATTGTCGGTGTCGGAGGCAGAATAGATATCCATGTGCCCATCACCGTTCAGGTCCGCAATCAGTGCTGCTCGCACGCCGCGAGCATCCTGTGTAACGATGTGCCAAGCAAAGGCCGGAGGGAAGCCACCTAGATTTTCATACCAGGAGATCTGATTGGTCCGCTTCGACGCGGCGACCACATCCATATCGCCATCGCCGTCGAGATCACCCGCCGAAACCCAACGTCCACCGCTGATGTTGTTGGCAATCTCGTGGATGGCAAACGCGGGAGGCGAGGCACCATTGTTCTCGTACCAGATCACCCGATTTTCGGTAATCGCTAACAGATCAGTGTCGCCATCCTTGTCCATATCGGCCGCCGAGACATTGCGCGCGCCCTGGCGAACATCCACAACCGTTTGGGTCGATTCGTTGAAAATGGCGGTACGGTGCAGTTTACGGTTAGGGTACCAAACAATGCGATTATCATCGCGCGAGGCAGAGAGGATATCGAGATCGCCATCGCCATCGAGATCCGCCGCATGCACTGCACGCGCACCAACGGCACTAGTGGTCACCACCAGCGGTGTGAAGGTCGGTGGCGTGCCACCATTGTTGACATATTGGGTAATTTTGTTGTCCCCACTCGACGCCACAAGGAGATCGGCGTCGCCATCACCATCGATGTCCTCAGCGACGATCATCTTCCCATGGAGAATATCATAGCCAATGACATGGGCAGCGAAGGTCGGCGGCGATCCACCGAGATTTTCCAACCAACCCACCTCATTGTTATCTTCACCCACGTAGGCCAGATCCAAATCGCCATCCCCATCCAAATCCGCAGCGGTGACACCTTTGGCGTAATCTAAGTTCGGTGGGGGAGCGCCGGGTGTATGTGCGCCGGCCTCAATAAAATTGGGGGGACGATTGCCATCATTGAGGTACCAAGCGATCTTGTTGTCATCTTCCGAAGCCGAAAAGACATCGAGATCGCCATCGCCATCCAAATCACCGGCACCGACCGAAACCACGGCCATCGCATTGGTGGTAATTTCGCGTTCGATAAAAGCTGGAGGCTGGCCGCCGATATTCTCGTACCAGGCGACGCGATTGCCATCCCGCGCCCCAGAGAGCAGGTCGAGATCGCCATCGCCATCGAGATCCGCGGCGTGGACGGCCACCGCATAGGGCAGCGACCCAACGATGGTGTGGGGAGTAAACGTACCATCGTTACGCAAATTGTTCTGAAACCAGACCAACGCACCAACCGCACCATTGCTCTGTTCAGCGCCAGAAGGCATCAATTCGCCCACAGCCGTGGCCACAATATCGGCATCGCCATCGCGATCCAAATCAGCCGCCACCACCATGTAGACGCCTTGAACGATCCCAACCTCGTGCTGGATGAATTGGGGAAACGTGCCACCGTCATTTTCGTGCCAAAGCACACGGCCACTCTCGCGCCCAGCCGAGATGACATCTAGCTTGCCATCCAAGTTGAGATCCGCAGTTACAACCGAGTGAGCCCCGCCCAGGTCACTGGTCAAGTCAAAGCCACTTTGGAAAGTGGCGGCCTGCGGGACAGCAGCGTTTGAACGTTCAAAATAAGTACTAGATAAAACCAAAACAACTGTCAGGCAGACCAGGGTGATATAATATTTTTTTAGTTTGCTCATATGCCCAACGTTCATTTGCTAGTCACATTGTGCGACCTTTCGTCAAGGAGTCGCCCGACTGAGTGGCAGATCCTTTTGTCCCGCAGACAGCATAACCGCCTCAAGCCCATGAACCCACGGGCCTCATGAAGGGATATTTTGTCACAACCTTCAAGTACCTATCCTGGCATAGTGCGTCCAGCAAGCTAGATTCGAAGACCGCAACCATCTTCAGGATAAGTTCTAAAACATTTCGTAAAAGTTCACCCGGCAAGGAGTGAGCAATAGTAAGCTGATAACGCTCAGGCTGGCGAAGGCTATTGGGGGATGCAGCCGCCATTCGGTCATGGAAAATGGGTTATAAATTAGCACTAGGGATGCTTAAGCGGCGTGCTAAGTAGAGGAGAGGCAGAGATACAAATCTGAATGGCAGATTTGTCATAAGAGGCGGCTCCTTCTTTGAATGAACCGTACGCTGACCGCCAGGCCCAACACTGCTAAACCAACTGCGTTGGTTCACGTACCATAAGTACAATTTTATAGATAAAAGTCTAGGGCAAAACTGCGTAATAGTATAATATGAAGAAAAATAGATTCGCAAATATCCTTAACTTTGGCTGTCAGCGATTTTACCACGCAGCAGTCTGGCTTCTCTCATCGAACCAGTTCTATCATTTGTTATGCCCTGGATCCACACATTGGTTGCTTGGTGTCAACACCGTCTTTTTTGGTATCGGTTTGTTGGTGGCTGCTTAAGCTTGATCCTCCTAGCGGTGGCCAACCCAAGCCCCCTCTTTGCCCAATCCGCAGAAGCGGCGCAAGAGACACCAGCCGCGGTGATCATCAATGAGCTCTTGGTTGATCCCGCGGATCAAAGCCAGTTGATCGAATTTATCGAATTGCACAACCGCACCAGCAACGCGATCGATCTTGCGGGCTGGTCGCTCAGTGATGGGGTCGATTTCTTTTTCCCTGATGGGACGATCCTACCACCGCTGGGTTATTTGGTGGTCGCGCAAGATGTGGCCATGGCGCAAAGGCATTTGGGCGTTACAGCCCTCGGTCCCTTTTCGGGGAAGCTCAGCAACGAGGGAGAAACAGTCACCCTGCGCGATGCCGATGGGGATGTGGTCAACGAAGTCAGCTATGGCTTGGGCTTTCCCTGGCCCATCACGGGCGGCACGCCCCAAACCTCGCTACAGTTGATCAATCCCAACCTCGACAACAGCCACCCCGCCGCCTGGCGTTCCGGCAGCCCGACACCCGGAGCAGCCAACAGCACGTTGACCGACAATCCGCCGCCCACGATCGCAGCAGTTAGCCATACTCCGACTGCCCCAACCAGTCAGGATGTGGTGGCAGTGACCGTCACCGTGGACGACGCCGATGGCGTGGCCGGTGTGACGTTGTTCTATCAACTCGTTGCGCCGGGTGACTACATTCGAATCTGGCATGAACGCTATCGCACCGAGTGGACGGGTCTGCCGATGACGCGCGTGGCCGATGACACCTATCGTGTAGAGTTGCCACCGGAAACCCGCAAAAATCGCCATCTGATTCGCTATCGGGTGACAGCGAGCGACCAGGGCGGACGCAGCGTTACGGTGCCTTACGCCGATGATCCGCAGCCCAATTTCGCCTATTATGTCTATGATGGTGTGCCGCCGTGGCGGGGGGCGATCCAACTAAATGGACCGGGTGAAAGTCGCAACGCAGTGACCTATGATTTTAATGCCATGCGTCCGTTGCCGGTCTACCACTTGATCGCTCACCTGAGTGATGTCGAAGATGCGCAATTTATTCCCGGCACACAGATGCTCAGCGGCTACATGGGCGATGATTATCTCTGGACCGGCACACTCGTCTACAACGGCCAGGTCTATGATCACATTGGCTTCCGATCCCGGGGCGGTATCCATCGCTATGCGGTGGGCAAAAACCAGTGGAAGTTTAACTTTCATCGCGGGCACCGCTTCCAAGCCTATGACGATTATGGGCAGCCTTACCCCGAATTGTGGGACAAGCTCAATTTTTCCGCGGCGATTCAACATGCCAATCGCGGCTATCGAGGTGAACACGGCCTCTTCGAGGTCCTCACCTATCGCCTTTTTAACCTGGCGGACGTCCCCGCACCCCGTACTCATTATGTCCACTTTCGGATTGTCGATGAGGCGACCGAACAGGGGCGAGATCAATATACCAGCGATTTCTGGGGGCTTTATCTGGCGATCGAAGAAGTCGATGGCCACTTTCTGAATGCACGCGACCTGCCCGATGGCAACCTCTACAAAATGGAGCATGGGACTGGGGAGCTGAATAACCAAGGCCCCGGCGCACCGACCGACAAGTCCGACTTAAATCACTTCCTCAACCACTACACCTATGGTCAGCCCGATACGGCTTGGTGGCGCGCCAATTTTGATCTAACCAGCTACTACAGCTATCGGGCCATTCTCGAAGCTGTCCACCACTATGACGTTAATCAGGGCAAAAACTACCACTATTTTCATGATCCAGAAACGGGACTTTGGAGCGTATTTCCCTGGGATGTGGACCTCACCTGGGCCGAAACCATGGCCGGCGATGGCAACGAACCCTTCCGCGACCGCGTGTTGAAATGGCCAGAATTCCAGCGCGAGTATCAAAATCGGCTGCGCGAGCTGCGTGATCTGCTATTCAACCCTGAGCAGATCTTCCCGTTGATCGACGAGAGCGCAGCGGTGATCAACACTCCGACCGACGGCCCCGCCATGGTCGACGCCGACCGTGCGCTGTGGGACTGGCACCCATTTCTCGGGGCGGATCACTACACGGACGATGCGCGGTCGAAACCGGGCAGCTTCTACCAAGCGGCGCCCAGCCGCGACTTTGCCGGCATGATCCAGTTGATGAAAGATTATGTCGTGCGCCGCGCCCAGTGGATCGATGAAACGCTGCTCACCGAGCGCGCACTTCCGGCCACGCCCACGATCACCTACACTGGCCCGTCCGGCTATCCGGCGGATCAGCTCGTGGTGCAGAGTTCGCCCTTCCAAGATGCTCACGCCCAATTTGCCGCCATCCAATGGCGCACCGCTCAGATCCTCTGGCCCGGCTTGCCCGGTTACACGCCCGGCACCCCAAACCGCTACGAGATCGAAGCCACTTGGCAGAGCCCCGAATTGACCACCTTCGACGCCACGGGCTACATCCCCGCCGGGGCCTGCAAACCAGGATTGCTCTGTCGGGTGCGTGTCCGGGTGAAAAATAGCCTCGGCAACTGGAGCCACTGGTCCGCTCCGGTCGAATTTGTCGCCGCTCCTCCTGCCCGCCCACCGATCAACACGCTGGCCATCAGCGAGATCATGTATCACCCGCCCCATTATCAACAAGCCCCAGAAGGTGATTTCGAATTTCTCGAGTTGCATAACCAAGGCACAACAACGCTCTATTTGAGCAATGTCCGCTTGACTGCAGGGATTAATTACACCTTTCCCGTTGGCAGTATGTTGCCGCCTGGGGGCTATTTGGTATTGGCAAAAGATGCCAGCCGCTTTGCCGAACGCTATGGCTTTGCGCCCTTCGGTGAATTTTCACAACAACTGAGCAATGGTGGCGAGACGCTGCACCTGGTCGATCCATTCGACCGCACTATTCTCAGTGTCACCTACAGTGATGATCCGCCCTGGCCGACCCAAGCCGATGGGCTGGGCCATTCGTTGGTCTTAAAAGCGTCGACCCAACCGCTGGATCCCAATCGCCCCGAGTCGTGGCGGGTCAGTACCCATCAGGGCGGCTCACCGGGCTTTGCCGATCCCCTGCCAATTATCATCAACGAAGTGGTGGCCCACCCCAGCGCAGCCCAAGGAACAGTCATCGAATTGCACAACCCAACGCAGCACGATCTCTCCTTGGTCGGCTGGTCGTTGATCGATGGTGCCGGTCGCACGCATCAGTTGCCCAATACGATCTTGCCGGCGGATGGCTATTGGACGACGCCCACCGAGGCCAGACTGGGCTTGCCCGCTTTTGGGGGCATAATCACGCTCCAAGCGCCGACGCGCGGCAAACTGCGCGCCTACACGCACCAGTTCCATTACACCATGGCGCCGCCGGGCATGTCCTTTGGCCGCTATGTGAATGCGGCCAACCAAGAGCGCTTCCCGCTGCAGAGTGAGGTCACCCTAGGCCGAGCCAACGCCGCGCCTGCAGTCGGCCCGGTGGTGATCAGCGAAATTTTGCCCACGACCGCGGGCGGCTTGTCCTTCATCGAATTAACCAATATAACCAGCCATACCGTGCATCTCTACGATCCGCAACAGCCAGAACTGACCTGGCGGATCAGCGGCGTGCTCTTCCAATTCCCCAGCGGCGTGACCTTGCCCCCGCATGGCAAGCTGGTTATCACCGCGCAGGAGCCGGGCACGATCTGTACCAATTACGAGGTGGCAGCGAATGTGCGTGTGCTGGGGCCATTGCCGCTGCCCTTGGATGAACGCAGCGAGCAATTGCGCTTGGAACGTCCGCTCCGCCGCGGCAATAGTGAAACCATCTTCTACGTCGCTGTTGATGAAGTCGGCTATGCGCCGCGGGCTCCCTGGCCACTCTTGGGTGAGCCGGGTGTATCACTCGAGCGGCTTCAGCTGACCGGCTATGGGGATGAGCCGCTCAGTTGGCGGCGGGGCAGCCGCGAGAACGACCTGATCCGTCCGGCCAGCCAAACGCCGACGGTCGATCTCTGCAGCTTCGACGCCTATTTTGATGAGCAAGATCGGGTGGTTGTGCAATGGGTGACGCGCAACGAAGTCGCGGTTCAAGGCTTCCAGCTTTGGCGCAGTCCCGATCATCAACGCTCCGCTGCCGAATTGGTAACAGCGACCCTGATCCCGGCTGAGGGCGCGCTCACCAACGCGGCCGCCTATACTTGGTACGATGAAACGGCAGCAGCCCAACAGTACATCTATTGGTTGGAGGCCCTCGGCCCGAACAACATTCAGGCCGATGTTGCGTTTACATCAGTACGCCTCCTACCCGAGGTTCAATATCTACCCTTAATCTTGCGATGAGCCACAAAATGACTAGTCGCACACCTTTCTACCAGTGGAGTTTGGTGATTGGCTTTGCGCTCGCCAGTTTGGCCTTGGTGATTGGGCTGAATTTGTGGCGGGGCATCAATCACGACGAGCACCAGTTTGTCGCGGCCGGGGCGCTCATTGCGCGGGGATTACACCCTTATACAGACTTTCCCTATTTTCACGTTCCTCTGTTGGCCTATCTGTATGGTCTCTTATTCCAAATCTTTCCAGCGCTCTTGCTCAGCGCACGCCTCTTTTCCGTCTTTTGGGG
>CAZMRA010000180.1:0-10326 GCA_964568485.1 uncultured Caldilineaceae bacterium
CGCTACCCAGAGCGAATCATAGCCCAGCTCATCAGCCAACCGGCCCAGGGCAATCGTGCGTGGTGGGTCCAACTGTTCATAGTTAGGCGTGCGGAAAAAGCGGGGCCCAGGCATGGCGAAAATCGGCAACGAAAAGCCGAAACGAATTGGAAACATGCAAACGTACTCCTCAACAGAAATTCAGCAATTAAATGAATAGGATGCTAAGAAAGTGGGAATGAAATTGCGCAGCGGATTTATGGAAACAGAGGCAAGGTTACCATCCGCCCCTCGTTGGCCGATTGATAGATTGCCCGGATGATCTCCACCGCCTTGCGCGCTTCTGGCCCGGCGATCAATGGCGGGCGGCCAGTTTGCACCGCCTCGACAAAATCGAGAATCTGCCGACGATGCCGCTCAGAGCCAATGGCCATTGGGTCGCCAGCCCCACTGCCGCCCCCGCCGCCTTCTAAATTGAGCATCGCCTCCTCTTCCTCGGGCGAGGCATCCGCCAACTTCCAGACGACAATCCGTCCTTCTTCCAGCACTATCGTACCCTGATCCCCGCGCAATTCGACGCGCGCTGGATCACCGGGCCAGGTGCTGGTCGCGCCTTGGATCACACCGAGTGTGCCGCTGGCAAAGGTCAGGACAGCGGTTGCCGTATATTCGGCTTCCATCTGGTGAGCCAGGGTGGCCGTGCGACCAAAGACGCTCGTGACTGGACCAGCCAGCCACTGCAGTAGATCAATGTTGTGGATGGCTTGATTCATCAAAGCACCACCACCATCCAAGGCCCAGGTGCCGCGCCAACCGCCGCCATAATAGGACTGCGGGCGATACCATTTCACAAAGACATCGGCCAAGGTTAAACGACCAAGCCGACCCGCTTGCACTGCCTCACGCGCCGCGTGGACCCCAGCCATAAACCGCAACGGGAAGATCCCAGCTAACACGACTTGATTGGCTTCCGCGGCTGCAATCAAGGCATCGACCTGAGGCAAGGTTACATCGATGGGCTTTTCGACCAGCAGATGTTTCCCCGCCTGCGCGGCGGCAATGCCTATCTCGGCGTGGGTAGCACTCGGCGTACAGATGGCCACCGCATCGACATCATCACGAGTCACAGCTTCGCGATAATCAGCCACCCAAGTGGCACCACAAGTGGCGGCCAGCGCTTCACCAGTACTCGCCGTACGGCTGCAGATCACACTAACGCTTGCGTTAGGAATCTGGCTCATCGCCTCAACGTGGATCTTTGCAATATTTCCTGCACCAATAATAGCAAAACGTAATGGCTTCACGACCTTAATTCTCCCACTGGTTTCATCTAACAACAACTGGTAGACGATCAATAAGCGTTCGCCCTGCTCATGTCTCTCCGTCTGCTCTCATCGGGCACAATTTAAGCTGTAGCATATTGCAGAATGTTTGGCAAAATCAAAAATTTCGCGCTTGACTTTTGCCAAACTTTGCTGTATGCTCGGTACGACCGACCCAGCGCTCGGAACACCATCATACCAATTGTATTGTTTCTTTGCTGCCTGCGCCAGGCTTCCCACTGGCGATTTTGGCGTGGAAACAAGGGTTTGAGTACTGTACCGCCAGACTGAGTCAGTTGAGGCGGTATTTTTTTTGGATTCTGGGCAAATCGTTCGGTTGCGAACAAATTATGTAGGTGATGTTTTAGGAGGAGGAAGCGAAAATGGGTGAACGGCAAACCGGTGTTGTTAAGTGGTTTAATGACCAAAAAGGGTTTGGCTTTATTGCGCTGGATGGCGGGGGTAATGATGTTTTCGTCCACTACTCGGCGATCAATGGTCAAGGCCATCGTACATTGCTGCAAGGGCAACGTGTGGAATTTACTGTGGAGCAAGGACCGAAAGGACCAGCCGCAGCAGATGTTCACAAACTGTAGGTTGGCACGCAGCAAGTGAACAACGCCGTAGAGTCGCATAGAGCTTAATCTAAAAAGGGAGGTATACCGAACGGTAAACCTCCCTTTTTCTGCTCGGCTGCTTATTTGCGCTTGAGTACAGGCAAACCATTCTTGCTCTCAGCCACTTCGTAGCCGCTAGGCACGTCGTTGAGAGCCCCTTCCTTCTCTTCCTTGGCAAAAAAGTAGATGGTCTGCTTTTTACCATTCTTGAGGGTCGTGTCACGTGAATGGAGAACGTAAACACGGCCTTTGGAATTGGTATACGTGTAAGCCATGAAATCCCTCCTTATGAGTGGCTTGCCGATTTCGTACGATAGATAACATAACAAGTGCTAGCCTCAAGGGTCGACGATGAACAAACCGTCAGATGGCCCCGCAGCACTGCTGTTCATCTCTGCATGTTATACTATCGAAATTTGGCTTTGTCAACCACCTACTACCTCCTGAAAACGATGATTTACCACCGGGTTGACTGCCAAAACGGGCGCATTATATACGCTTTGCCCAAAGTACACAATTTCCGTGTCACACTGGAGCCTTTCAAAGTCTCATTCCCTATCAAGTTAGGCAGATCAGACCGGATTGGGTAGCGGCAATCCAGAGACACCAGCGATTAGATTCTCAGCAGCCATTAGCGCCATTTGGGTGCGCGTGGCGATCGAGGCACTGCCAATGTGCGGTAAAACCACACAATTGGGCAAGGTCAGCAGCGGGTGATCGACCGGAAGCGGTTCCGGCGTCGTCACATCCAACCCGGCTGCGGCAATCTGCCCTTCAACCAGAGCTTGATAGAGCGCATCTTGATCGACCGTGCCACCGCGGCTGGTGTTGATCAAGATGGCGGTGCGTTTCATCTGCCGGAGCGTTTGGGCATTGATCAAGTGATGCGTTGCCTCGTTAAGCGGCGCATGAATAGTCACAAAATCGCTCTCGGCCAGCAACTCATCTTGTGAGACAAACTCGGCCCCTAGCGGCTCAGCCAGTTCAGGTTTGGGATTGCGCCCACTGTAGAGCAACCGGCAACCGAAACCAGCCAAACGACGGCCGACGGCCGCACCAATCCGCCCGAGGCCGATAATCCCTACGGTGCTACCATAGAGATCATAGCCGGTCATCCATTCGGGTTTCCAGGTACTCCACTCGCCGCTCTTGACTGCGGCTGCGGATTCGATGAGCCGTCGTGCCGTCGCTAACATCAGGGCCAGCGTAAGATCGGCCGTCGTCTCGGTGAGTACACCAGGCGTGTTGCCGATCAGCACACCACGCCGTCGACAAGCCGCAACATCAATATGATCATAGCCAACCGACATCGTACTGACTACGCGCAGGTTGGGGCCAGCTGCCTCCAATAACTCGTCATCAACCCGCTCGGTTAAGAGGCAGTAGAGGCCATCAGCCCCCGCCACCCAATCGAGTAATGTCGCTCGCGGAATCGCATCATCCTCATCCCAGTGACGCACATCGCACTGTTCTTGTACCCGCTGCAACCCAGCCAGCGGAATCCGCCGCGTCACGACTACCTTTGCCCTCGCCATCAAAGCTCCTCATCCGTTGCTTGTGATCCGTTTGGTTTTTGCCAATATTCAACATAACGGCCAGCTAATTCTACTGGCAATCGTCCTACCAAATGGGTCCCGGTTTCGCCATGCTCTTCCTGCTCGACAAAACCATGCTCGTGCGCCAGGGCGATCAATTCCGCGTGGTTGTAGGGGATCACCACATCGATCGGTGCCATCGATTGGCGCAGCACCGTGTCGATCTGGGCCACGAGATCGGGCAGGCCTTCTCCGGTCAGTGCACTCATCGCCACAGCGTTGGGATGCTCAGCCAGTGCCAGTTGCAGACGAGCTTGCTGCTCGGGATCCGAAAGATCCAGCGCATCCAGTTTGTTCAGTGCGGTGATCACAGTTTTATCCCCAGCGCCCAGTTCTTCCAATACCTCTTCGACTGCGGCTACCTGCTCCTCCATATTCGGATGCGACAGATCCACCACGTGGAGCAGCAGATCTGCCTCGGTAACCTCTTCGAGCGTGGCTCGAAACGAGGCAACCAACGCTGTCGGCAATTTTTGGATAAAACCAACCGTGTCGGTGAGCAGGGCCACATGTCCATTACCGAGATCGATGCGGCGCGTGGTCGGATCGAGCGTGGCAAAAAGCTTATTCTCGGCAATCACGTTCGCATCGCTCAAGGCGTTGAGCAAGGTGCTTTTGCCGGCATTGGTGTAGCCGACCAACGCGATTTGGGTGTAGGCTGTCTTGCGCCGCTGGCGGCGATACAGCCCGCGCTGCTGACGGATCTCTTCCAGCTGTTGCTTGAGGAAGGCAATCCGCCGGCTGATCTCGCGGCGGTCAACTTCCAACTGAGTTTCACCAGGACCACGGACGCCAACACCACCCGAGCCACCACCGGCCCGGCCACCAGCTTGGCGCGCCAAGTGCGTCCAGGCCCGCGTCAGGCGAGGCAGGCGATATTCATATTGCGCCAATTCAACCTGAACAGCACCTTCACGCGTGCGGGCATGGCTGGCGAAAATATCGAGGATCAACGCAGTGCGATCGATCACTTTGACTTGCTCGCCCAAAACTTTTTCCAGCTCACGCTGCTGGCGTGGTGAGAGTTCATCGTCAAATAGTACCGCCTGTGCGCCTAATTCAATCACACCGACGGCCAATTCTTCGAGCTTGCCTTTGCCGATCAAGGTCGCAGGGTTGGGTGAATCCAATCGCTGGGTCATGGTGCCCACAACCTCGAGACCAGCTGTCTTGGCCAAGAGCGCCAATTCAGCTAGCGAATCCTCGAGGGTTAGCAAGCCAGGATCGCCATTGAGATCCACTCCCACCAGAATTGCTCGTTCTTGAGGCGGGGTTGTTGCCACCATCCCGCGATCATCGCGCAGTACGGTCCGACGATTACGGCGTTCATCACCCTCAGCACCATCGTTAGACCAATTTGTATCGGCAACCGTTGCTGCAAACGAAGTAGGTTTTGTCATAATTTTTTAATCCTTATCAACTGCAATCAGCGTCGCGCTCACCCAGCCATGCAGCGGGTGGATGATCTCTTTCCATTCATGCGCCAGAGAGGTCTCTCGAAACACAACTTCCTGATCGGCAACCAAATAACCGATCACTGCATAGTCGCTCCCTGGCCCAGATCGTACATTGACCCGGTCCGCGATGATCCGGCCGGATATTAGCGCAAGCGTTGCAGCATGAGTCGGCACTCCTTCGTGTGTAAAACGCAAAAATTGATGAGCCACCCAACCCGTGATCGGGTGGGAGATCTGGGCCCAGTTTCCATCCCCCGAATAGGCGATGACAGTCACTGCTTGTTCAGCCACCAGCAGCTGGAGGGGTTGCGCACTCAGATCGGGCCCGCTGCGCACAACTAGTGGCCCGGCTACCACCCACGCTGTTTGCGGCAAGGATTGATCAGCCACCGATTGGGTAGCTATCCTGGGCATGGTAGACGCGAGTGGTCCACTACTGGTCATCAACAAGAGCGTGGCAAAAAGCAGGGTTGCAGCGATCAAAATGGGAGAGCGCAACCGTTGCCACCAGTCTAGCCAGCGTTCCTTCAGCCAGCCGACACCCCAGGCAGCCAATACTTTTAGGTGACTCTGCGCCACGCGCAACTGCCTGCCCCCAAAAGCATTCTGCCATTGTACACCAAAACCGGTGAAATGTCCCCTCTGGATCCCCCCCATTTTTCGCACGAATTGGCGACTGTGGCTGCCCGCTTTGGCGGCCACCTCGCCCTGTTGTCGCACCCAATGCCAGATCCGGTCGGGCGGGGGTGGGGTGATGCCTAAGGCCTCACTCCAAGCCTGGACTGCCCAATCGGCAGCTTCGGCCGTGAAAGCTAGATTGGTCTGCAGACGCTGGCTCAATTGGCTGTGCAGGGCGGCTTGGGGTAGCCACGCTGGAGCCGTGAGCAGATCATGGGGAACGCGCTGACGTTGGGCGTGGATCAACACAAAGCATTCGCGCGGGTAATCGACACAATAATCGCGCAGTAGCCCTTCGGTCCGGCGCGGATCGGCGTGCAAATCGTCCCCATAGAGCGCGATCAATTGGCGCAAAATTTGCCGGGGTTGGTCATGCATAGGTAGTTGAGCGCGGGACGAGCCTGAATGCAAGGTCGAGAACTTTCAGGCATATCCCGGCGAAAATCACGAGGCGCTGCGTACTCAGATGCGGATCTCGGCCTCACTGGTGCCAAAATAGATGCGTGTCCCCGCCGCTAGGGTGACACTCCGGCCCGGCGGCACCTCGCGCATTGTGCCGTTGGCCGTCGTGGTCGTCCATTTCTCACCCGAACGATTTTGCAATCCCCATAGCTCGGGGCGAGTTGGATGTTGAACTACTGCAGCCAGGGCTTCACCCTGCTCGAAAGGACGTGCTGGTTCCAAGTGGTAGGCAAAGAGTTGGGTATCGTGGTTCAGCATCACCACCCAGCGAGCCGAACCGTGGTGCAAGCGCAGACGGGGAGGCAAACGCAGGGGCTGCTGGCACCCCCAACAATGCAGCGCGCCGGCCTCGCGTAGCCGCACTGTATCGTAAAAGTTCTCAGCCCCACAGCTTGTACAATACAACAAAGCGTCGCGCAGCTGCAAAAGCAGTGAACACCATTCACTCTCGCGCACCCGCCCTTGTGGACCGGGTTGCATGCCAGCGGTAAAGGCTTGCGTAAAGCGATCGCGCAGGGCTTGCGGATAGATGGGCCAGAAGAGCAGCGGATTATCTTGCTCGCCGGGCACGGGCCGATTGCTCGTGTCGTTCGGGTCGAAGATAAAGAGGGGGTCAAAGCCATAGAGCCGCGTCATGGCCGGTTGATCAAAACAATGGATGGCTAATTCATGCGCGCCTTCGAGGGGATGATGGTTGCAGAACAAATAAAAGAGCAGCGTCGCCAATGAAAAAAGATCAGTCTCAGTGTTGGGTTCCGCCTCCCCGCGCACAATTTCCGGAGCCATAAAGCGCGGCGTACCATTGATCATGCCGGGGCTGTTGTTGATATCGACATTGTCGTTATCGCCGATGCGCACTTCGCCGGTGTCGGGATCAAAAAAGAGATTACCAAAGGCAATGTCACGGTAGCAGAACCCTTTGGCATGCAACAGGCGAAAATGATAAGCCAGCTCGAAGCCGACCGTGACCAACACACGGAACGAAGGCTGCACCCGCCGCGTCACCAGATCATTCATACCGACAAAGTTGGCCGGCCGCAACGGCATGACATAGCCAAAGCCCTCGTCCTCCACTTTGAGGGCCAACGCCAGCGGCCACAGAAAGCGATCACTTGGCGCACTATCCTGTACCAAACGTTCCAACCGTTTGCGCAAAGCCCGATCCTGTTGGCGATATTGCGGAAAATACCATTTCACCGCAACAGGTTGGTCAGCCAAGGTGGCCTGATAGACTTCTCCCTGGGTACCACCGCCCAAGTATTGGTGGATCTCACAGGGCAGGCCCAGCGGCTCAGTTTGCAGGATGGTACCTAGAGGCAAGAGTTGGGTCATGGTATTGGTCGCTTCGTTGGTGTGAATGCCAAGCAACTTGATTTACGTGCGATAAAGCAGCCCCACGGTGATGTCGTCACCGCTGCCATCATCAGAGGTCATCCGCAACCAGGTCGGCAATTGTTGGCGCAACATCCGCAGGGCTTGGCCGGGTTGTGCCTGTTCGGCATCGGTGATGAAGGTATAAATATCCTGCGCGGCCTGCAGAAAATCCGCCTCGCTGACAAAGGAATTGGAATAGCCATCGCTCGCCAGCAGGATCAAAGTCGGCAGTGCCTCGTCACTACGTTGAAAGTGAAGGCGCACAAATTGTTCGGCATTGGGCATACAGAGCGATGAGGTGATATTGCCATTCAGGTTAGGGTCGATTGGGAGTGGCAAATGGCGCGCAACCCCGGCATCATCGACCGTCACAATATCGCCGTCGCCCAGTTGCAGATAAAGGACAAAGTCGCGGGTCGCCAATGCCGCCAAGAGGGTGGAACCGTAGGCCAGCCGGGGCTGCTCGAGCAGCCAAGCCAAGCGATATGCAGGCAGATTCGCCAGTTCCCGTTCGGTGAGGGGCGTTGCCGCCAAATCTTGATCGACCGCCCGCCGCCACGCGCGCAATAATCGGGCTGGCAGTTGCTCCAAGATCGCGCGGTGAAGCGCCACCAGCTCGTTGGTTTGGTAGGCATGCGCGGCCAGATCAGCCAGCAGAGTACGCGCCACTTGGACCGCCAATCGGGAGCCGATCGCGCTGCGCATGTGCAAGGCACTGCCATGGCCATCCGCAACCGTCAACAAGCTGATCGGCCGAGCGCTGCCGTAACTGGCCAGCCAGTCGAGCGCATCTTGATTGGGCAAGCCCACCCGCAGATGATCGGCACCGATCACCGATGCGCCAAAGCAGTTCCAGCGTGGCTCACCAGACATCGTCCACATCCTCGCTGGCAGGCGGAGGTGCGGGCAAAGGGACATTCGTAGCAGCAGCCGCGTTGCTCACTTGCGTAGCTGGTGCCGAAGCCGCTTGCAGTACGGCTGTCGAGGCCCAGCGGATAAACTTGACCAAATCCGCCGGGTTATGGGCGTGGAGCGGTGAAATTTCAGGATGGCCGATAAAGCGCTGCAAGACTTCTTCATCCGCATCATCGCCGATGGCAATGGCAATACGCACAGCTTTTTTGCCCCACGGTTGCGCCATCAATTGCTGCAAGCCGCTCGCAAAATCATCGGTCGGGTGGCCGTCGGAGATCAGCACCAAGACCGGCGGCAGCCCCCGGCGCGGCATCTGCTCCACATCCAATGTATCGGCAGCCATGCGCAAGGCTCGGCCCATATCGGTGGAGCCATTCGCCTGCAGATCTTGCCAGTGAAAATTTTCCACAGGTGTCGGCTGAGCAACCTGCCAGCGAGCGCCACTCGCAAAACTCAAGGCGCGCACAAAGACTTGGGCATTGGGATTCTCGGCAGCCACTTTCTGCATTTCGGGTAATGCTTCTTTAATGGCAAAATTGAGCTGTTGGATTTTTTCGCCGGCCATTGAGCCTGAACAATCGACCAGCCAAAAGAAATGGAGTGGGCGCCGTGCCAGTGCCCCGCCAGGTAACTTTGTCATTGCCGAACCCCTTTCGCCTTGCGGCCTGAGCTTGAGCAAGTCAATTATAAATATTTACTTTATATTTTTTGATTTCACCCATTGATTAGTTCAAATATTTTATAACAAATATCAAAATTACACAAACAGCGTTTATATACTCCCAATTGGGTTCATGCGCTTCTTAATGTCATCTCCGGTCAATTAGCAAGCCGCCGCCCCGAGCAGGCTATGTTTGTGTGATTGCAACTTCGTATTTAGCAAGCTACAATAGCCGTATGAAGCCGTTTCTCAAGTGGGCTGGCAATAAATATCCTTTAATTGAGCAGATCAAAGCGCTCTTGCCGCCGGGCCGTCGATTGGTTGAACCATTTGTTGGTTCGGGTGCGCTCTTTCTCAATACGAATTTTGATGAGTACATCTTGGCAGATGTTAATGCCGATCTGATCAATCTCTATCAACAAGTTCAACGGCTTGGCCCAACTTTTATCGAATTCGCTCGTCGCTTCTTTCGCCCCGAAAACAATAATCCCGACGCCTACTACCGCTTGCGTGATCGTTTTAACCAGCTTGAATTAGGTACAGAAAAAGCGGCACTGTTTATCTATTTGAACAAACATTGTTATAACGGCTTATGCCGTTATAACCGCCGGGGCAAATTTAATGTTCCTTTCGGGCGGTATGTTAAGCCCTATTTTCCGGAAACGGAGCTGTTGATCTTTCATGCAAGAGCGCAAAAAGCTTCTTTTCGGGTGCAGCCCTTTGAGGTGACGCTGATGTCGGCCCAAGATGGGGATGTGGTCTATTGTGACCCGCCTTACGTGCCCCTCTCAGCCACGGTCAACTTTACTAGTTACAGCATGGCTCGCTTTGGCGACAGCGAACAACAGCGATTGGCCGAATTAGCAGTCAATCTAGCGGATCAAAATATTCCGGTGATCATCTCGAATCACGACACCATATTTACACGTCAAGTCTATCGACGGGCCTCGCGCTTGCTCTTCTTCCCCGTGCAGCGCTACATCAGCCGCAATGGGGCAAAGCGCGCCAAAGCCAACGAACTATTGGCCGTTTTTCAGCCCCCAGTAACAAAACAGGATTTGGGCGAGCTGGACTTCACAAAGGTGACTTCATGACAACATCTATTCATCCCAACACAAAAATGGGCGCAGCCGCGTTGGTCGTGCCCGATCTAGCCCGTTCGCTCGATTATTATCAATACAATATTGGGCTTCGTCTGCATGCGCAAGAGGGAGGGATCGCCCGCTTGGGTGTCGGTGCCGACGATCTCCTGGTGCTCTATGAACA
>CAZMRA010000181.1:0-10271 GCA_964568485.1 uncultured Caldilineaceae bacterium
GAGCGCCGCGCCCGTGAAGAGCGCATTCGCGATCTCTTGCCGACGGAAGATGCCGACGATCTCAACCGCTCTTACGACACGCGCCTGTTGGGGCGCCTGCTCGCCTACATGAGCCCCTACCGCCGCCAAACCATCCTGGCCGTGATCGCCATGATCATTTCGTCGTTGATGAGTGTGGCTGGGCCTTACCTCATCGGCCGCGCGGTGGACGATGGCATCCGCGCCGGTTCGTTGGGCCAGTTGCGCTGGTGGACAATACTATTTGTTGCCGCGGCGTTGATCGAGTGGTTGACCGGCCGGATCCGCATTGCGCTGATGGCCTTTGTCGGCACCAAAGTCGTGGCTGATCTACGCCGCGACTTCTTTCGTCATCTGCACGCTTTGTCGCTGAACTTTCATAACAATTACAGCGTGGGCCGTTTGATGAGCCGCTTGATTGGCGATATTGGGGTGATGCAAGACTTTATCACTTGGTCGATCACGGGGACGGCTCGCTCGCTCTTTGTGTTGATCGGCATCGTCGTCGCGATGGTGGCGATGAATTGGCAACTAGCGCTGGTGACGATGGTGGTCATGCCGTTGATGATCATGTTGACCAATCGGTGGCGCAAACAGGTCCGGCAAGCCTATCGGGCTACACGCACTCGCCTCTCGTTGATCAATGGCTACCTGAATGAGTCGATCTCCGGTATCCGCGTGACGCAGAGTTTTGTGCGCGAAAAGCGCAACGCGCGCCATTTCGTTGATCTCAACAGCTCCTACTTTGAAGCCAATATCGAAGCGGCACGTCTGGCTGCCACCTTCTTTCCGGGCGTCGATTTTATCGGTTCACTAGCCGGTGCGCTGGTGGTTGGTGTTGGCGGCTGGATGCTCTTTCAGGGGATTGGCGAACTGTCCGCGGGCATCTTGGTTGCCTTTTTGCTCTATGTCGAGCGATTCTTCGAGCCCATTCGTGAAATGGCGCAACGCTACAACACTTTTCAGGCGACCATGGCAGGCTGTGAGCGCATCTTTCAGCTGATGGATGTGCAACCCGAAGTGCAAGATCTGCCCACAGCGCAATCCCTGCCCCCGATCCAGGGCCAGGTGGACTTTGAAGGCGTTGAATTTCGCTACAAATCCGATGTGCCGGTCCTACGTGGGGTAGATTTACATGCCGCGCCCGGGGAGCGGATTGCCCTCGTTGGTGAGACGGGCGCGGGCAAAAGCACGGTGATCCGGTTGCTGGCGCGCTTTTTTGATGTGACCGATGGTGTTATCAAGATCGACGGCCACGATATCCGCACGGTCACGCAAGCCAGCCTCCGCTCGCAGTTGGGCATCGTGCTGCAAGATACGTTTCTCTTCAACGGCACCATCGCCGACAATATTCGCTATGGACGGCTCGATGCTAGTGATGCCGAGGTCGAGGCCGCCGCGGATGCTGTGGGTGCTGGCGAATTTATCCGTAAGTTGCCGCAAGGCTTTCAGAGTGACGCCGGTGAGAATGGCGTGAATTTGAGCGTGGGACAGCGGCAATTGGTTTCCTTTGCCCGGGCGCTGCTGGCGGATCCCCGCATCTTGATCCTGGATGAAGCGACCAGCAGCGTGGATACCACCACCGAGAAGCTGATCGACCAGGGATTGGATCGCCTGATGCAAGGCCGCACCGCGTTTGTGATCGCCCACCGCTTGAGCACCATTGTCAATGCCGACAAAATTGTGGTGATGGACAAAGGGGAGATCGTCGAGCTGGGCACGCATGAAAGCTTGTTAGCCCAGCGTGGACGTTATTACAATCTCTACACCATGCAGTGGGCGCAACAACAGGCTGAGGCTGCCTGAGTAAATGAGCAGTCAGGCTTCGGCAAGAAGCCTTGACTGCTCCAGTATGCTTATCGCCCGTGCTGGCTGAGCGTTTCTTGAAAGCGGCGCAGCAGCCACCAAAGCAACAGGCTGTTGAGCAGCAACCCACCGATGAGTGTCGGCCACCACGGGCTGCCGTCTAATAATTGCCAAAAGGCTTTGGCTGGCCAAAAAGTTGGCGAAAAGCCAAAGAGCCATTGCCACGGTGATGGCACAAAATAGGCGGCAATTGGCGAGATCAACAGCAGGCTCAACCCTTTCATCACCGCTAAGCCTTGCACTTTATTGCTGGCGAACGCGGCCAATAAGAGCGCAAAAATCGGCGCGGTGAGTGCGGCAACGCCCGCAATCGGCAGCAGCGGCCAATAGGGAACGCGGATCAGATCGACGATGGGCACAAAGATATAGACCGCCAGTGCGCTGAACAAAACTGGCAGCAGCAACTTCTGCAACAAATACCCCGCCAGTGGTAAGGGTGTGACCCGCAATGCCGTGAGCGTGCCAGCATCGCGTTCATCCAGCAGCAGAAAGCCGGCCAAATATCCAATCAATTGGGGCACCAAGAGCGTGCTGAAAAAACTGGTAAGCAAGCCGTAATAGGGGTTCAGATCGAACTGGAGCGCGGGCGCGGTGGCCAATCCCGCGGTCAAAAAGGGCATCAGCCAGCGCAAGAGCAGCGCAATGACCCACGGATAGAAGGCCAGCAGACTGAGCAGCGGGTCGCGGCGGATGTTACGCAGATCGCCCCCGGTGAGTGCCATTAGATTTCTCATGGTTGACCGCCTTGTTCGCGCACGACAAAGCGCTCGAAACTGCGCAGTGCCCACCAATAACTCAGGACAATCCACGCTGCAAGATAGACAATTGCATACAGCCATTGCCACCCTAAAATCGGCTCAAATGCCGCACGGACCAGCAGCAGCGCCGCTTGAAAGGGTAACAGATAGAGCGGCCAGCCCCCCCAAATGTCAAAGCTATCGACAAAGGGGATTTGGGCAACGCCCAAGACCAGAATCGCTGGGATTAGAAATTCGCCGATGCCATTGTCCGAACGGCGATGGCGAAGCTGATTAGGGTGAAAAAGAGCGAGTTGAGCACCAAGGAGACCACTAAGATCGACCAGTTGAGTGTAGTCGGTTGGATGACGGCGACAATCACCAAACTGGCGCCCAGCCCTAGCGCCGTGAGTGTGACCAACTTGGCGACCAAATAATGCCATCCATGCACTGGGGTGACAACCAAAGCGGTCAATGTGCCTTCGCCCTTCTCTAGATAGAGCAACCCAGCCATAAAAAAGAAGCCAAAAATCGAAAGATCAATATAGAGCATGATCGGCAATAAATAGTGCAGCACCACCTCAGGTACCTGGCTAAAGATGGAGATCCAGAGCGCAATGACAAACAGGGCTGCATAAAACAAGCCTTGTCGCCATTGTAATTGCCAATCAGTGCGGATCAATGTGAGCAGCAAGTTCATGGGGTGGCCTCGTGCAAGCTACGACCAGTGACCTGCACAAAAATTTCTTCGAGCGTGGCCTCTTGGGTGTGGATGGTTTCGACGGTCTGTTTCCTTAAAACAGCCAGAAAGTCTGGGTTTTCGCCCAACCCAGCGAGCGGAAAGCTGTGTTGTGTCCGTTGATTGGTCTCGGGCAGGCGAGCTTCGACCTGAACAGTGGCTTGGCCGTACTGTAATTTGAGCGCACGCGGAGTGTCGATCAAGGCAAGGGTACCATCAATCATAAAAGCGACGCGATCACACAATTCGTCGGCCACGTGCATGTCGTGCGTGGTCAAGAATATGGTGGTACCACGTTGTTGCAGCTCGCGGATAATTGTCTTGACGCGGCGGGCATTGACCGGATCTAGCCCGGAGGTGGGCTCATCGAGAAAGAGCAGGCGCGGGCGATGCAGTAAGGCGCGCACAAAACTGAGGCGCATCTGCATCCCTTTCGAGAATTGGCCGACACGGGTATGGGCTGCCCCGGCCAGATCCACCCGTTCGAGCAACTCGAGCGGATCTTCGCAGGGGCCGCGATAGAGTTTTCGAAAAAGCTCGAGGTTTTCAAGCGCTGTCAGTTTTTGATAGTGATTGGGCAACTCGAACGAGACCCCAATCTGCTCGTAATAATCGCTGCCCCATTGCTGCAGATCGCGGCCAAAAACTTGAATTGCGCCTTCATAGCCTTTGAGCAGCTTGATCAAAATTTTCTGCGTGGTGCTTTTCCCCGCACCGCTCGGCCCCAAAAAACCAAAGATCTCCCCTTCGGCAACGGTGAACTCCAACCCGTGTACTGCAGGATGTTGTTGTTTGGGATAGGTAAAGCTTAACTTTTGTACGCTTAACAAAGTAACTTCGCCGTGTGGTTTAGGGTGTTTGCGGCGCTTGTCGCAAGCACAAAAAGTCAGCTCCACCAGCCAACAACGAAGCCAGTAAGTTTGGTTGTTGTGGTCAGCCAAAACTAGGGAGCCATTCAAGAGCGATATTGGAAGACCATCCTGGCTAGCAGGTTTACTCCGGTCGTATGCTGCCAGGTGACTGCGAAGGGCAAAGCGGCCAGACCGCTCCGTACAGCCATCATACCAAGTGGTTTGCCCCGGGTCAAGCCCAAAGGAACACCCCGGTAAGGGGGAAGACTCACCATGCCAGTTATTAGTGGTGAGGTGACACCTGGAGTGGCCAGCGCAACGATCGCGGATCTTTGCGCTGCCGCTTCTGGGATGGGCGAGTCGTGTCAATTTTTTATTAACGAAGATAGCTGCGTAACTTTTCTATCCCCGTATTCTCGCCAATCAGGAGGACTTTGTCGCCACTTTCCAGGCGAAAATCCGCGCTCGGCGTGACAATGATCTGATCGTTGCGATTAACCGTGATCACCTGTACGCCGAAGCGGTTGGGCAGCCGTAGTTGGCTCAACGTGCCGGTCAAGCTCTCGTGGATTTCTACTTCGAGCACGCCGTGATTTTCGCCTAGCTTGATTGCATCCAAAATGTCTGGGGCGGCAAGCTGCCGAGCTAGCCGTACGCCCATGTCATGCTCGGGACGGATGACCCGATCCGCCCCGATGCGATCGAGAATGCGAGCTGCCACTTCATTTTTCGCTTTGCTGATCACCTGGCGCGCACCCAGGCTCTTGACCGCCACGGTGGCTAGAATACTCGATTCCAAATCTTCCCCAATGGCCACAATCACTGCATCGAAATTATTGATGCCGAGTTTGCGAAGTGCATCTTCATCGGTGGCATCGGCGATCAAGGCGTGGGTGACATCATCCATGATCTCTTCGATCATCTCTTCATTTCTGTCAATCACCACCACTTCGTGGCCTTGCTGATAGAGCATGGTGGCTAAAGCCGAGCCAAAGCGGCCCACGCCAATCACCAGAAATTGTCGGTGTTTCACAAAAGCTCCTCTAATAGTGGCCAAGACCGTCAGGCAATAATGATATCCTCGGTGGGATAGTTGATCCGCCGGTCTGGCTTGCGCTCGACCAAGGCGAGCGCCAAGGTGAGCGGGCCCAAACGCCCCAGGTACATCAAGGCGATCAGAATCAATTTGCTGAGCGGTGTCAACTGGCTGGTAATGCCCGTCGAGAGACCTGCCGTGCCAAAGGCAGAAACGGCCTCGAAGCCCAGCACCAGAGGCCCATGTTCGCGATCGGTAAAGGTGAGCAGCGTGGCGGCTGCCCCCAGGACAATCATGCTGATCAGGGCAATCGAGCCAGCTTTAAGCACGGCCGTTAAGGCAATGTGGCGCCCAAACACAGTCAGCTCAGTACGGCCCCGGCTGATCGACCAAGCGCTGCACAAGAGGACAAAGAAGGTGATAGTCTTGATGCCGCCTGCGGTAGAGCCTGGACTACCGCCGATGAACATCAACAACATGGTGAAGATCAACGTCCCCGGGCGCATTTCGCTGTAGTTGAGCGTATGAAAGCCAGCCGTGCGTGGGGTGATGGCTTGAAAGAGGCTGGCCAAAAGCTTGTTGGGCCAACTCAGCGGCCCCAACGTGGCTTGATTCGACCACTCAAAGATCAAGATGATGATCGTGCCCCCGACGATTAGCACCGCCGTGGTCAGCAAGACGATTTTGCTGTGCAGCGTCAGGGGCTTGCGCTCCTGTTTCGGATTCAGATGCGAAAAGAGATCCACGAGCACCACAAAGCCGAGGCTGCCCACGACGATCTGCGTCATAATCACGAGGTTGAGCGGCAGGTTGTCCACAAATTGCATCAAACTATCGGGGTAAAGACCAAACCCGGCATGGTTAAAGGCGTTGATGCTGTAAAAGAGCGCAAAGAAGATGCCGTTGCCCCAGCCCTCCACCGCAACAAAGCTGGGTAATAACAAAAGCATCCCCGCCAATTCCATGCTAAGCACCAAGATCAGAACCTGCTTGAGCAACCTGACCACGCCACCCACGTACAGTGAACCGATCTGCGTCTGCAGATTCATGCGCGCGCGAAAACCAATCCGCCGCCCGCTGAAGAGCGCCAACAACGTCCCGATGCTGATGATACCCAGCCCACCGATTTGGATGAGTAGCAGAATCACGAACTGGCCAAAGCGGTTGAAGTGGCTGCTGATGTCAATCGCCGCCAGGCCCGTGACACACAGCGCGCTCGTGGCTGTGAAGAACGCATCAACTGGGTGGATTTGGGCACCGGCGGCGTGAGAAATGGGTAAGAGCAGGAGTAGGGTGCCAACAAAAATACCGATGCCAAACGACAAGCAAACGATTTGTGCAGGCGTAAGACCCTGCTGCCGAAAACGATTCAGTGAGAAATAGACGGCCCAACGCCGCAAAATTGCTGCCATACCACACGGCCACGCGAAAGCTGGTAAACAGGTTCAAAAGTCAAGGACAAACGGCCTTGCATCTTATCACTTTCTGCCTGTGGTTGCAATGTCTCAGTGGAGGGTGCGAGGACAAGCGCTTGCAGGTGGGGTCATTCGCCCACAAAACTGGAGCAAGTCCAACTGATTGGATGGGGAGTCTGTGCGAAGCTGGCACGATGCGAATTTTACTGATTGCTGCTGATCCACTCGTGCGTGCTGGATTGGCCACCCTATTCATCGATCAACCAGCCGTGGAGGTGGTGGGGCAACTCTCGCCTTTGGACGATGTCACCGCTGGGGTGGCCGCCTATCGTCCTGAGCTGTTGGTGTGGGATATGGGTTGGCAGGAGGAGCGCATCGTTGAGCGATTGGCTGAGCTCATCGATACGCTGCCGCCGAGTCTGCTCCTGGTGCCGGATGAAGCAACGGCCCGAGCGAGCTGGAGCATCGGTGCGCGGGCGATTTTGGGGCGCGAGGCGAATGGCGAAACGATTGTGGCGGCGGCGAGTGCTTTGCTGCAAGGTTTGATCGTCATCGACCCGGCGTTTGCCAGCAGCTTACCGATCAACATTGCCCAGTCGGAGCCACCACCGCCCGAGCCGTTGACCCCGCGCGAGCTGGAAGTGCTGCGCGGGTTAGCCGAGGGTCTCTCAAACAAAGAACTGGCTCGCCGATTAGGCATCAGCGAGCACACAGTCAAGTTTCATCTCAACGCGCTGATGGGCAAGCTGGGCGCCCAGAGCCGCACCGAAGCGGTCGTGCGTGCCACGCGGGCCGGCCTCATCTTCCTATAGCCGCAATTCACTTACAAATAGGTTTTCACGAGCATCGGCTGGCGTTCCCAGTCGCGATGATTGAGCACTTGCCCATTGCACCGTATATCGGGAATCTTGGCGAGATCGAGCGTGCCGACCAACCATTGCGACTGATTCAGCTCACCTTGTAGCAAGACGCCGTCGCTCGGAAAGCCATTGTCTACCGGGGTATAGATGGCCGCCGCCCCAATGTGAATGTCCATCGATGGCGACCAATCGACATTGCCCACCACGGGCGCCAGCACCACATAACATTGATTTTCCAGCGCACGCGCCTGGCAGCCAATCCGCACCCGGTGATAGCCGGCCAACGTGTCGGTGCTACTCGGTGCCAGAATCAGAAGTGCACCTAATTCCACCTGGCGCCGGGCGATCAACGGAAATTCATTGTCGTAGCAGATGGCAATGCCTATTGGGCCCCACGGCGTTGGGAATACTTTGACTTCGTCACCTGCGCCGATCTGCCACTGTTCTTCCTCAAACCGAGTCATCATCAACTTGTCTTGGAAGTCGCACGAGCCATCGGGGTAGCAAAAATAGGCTCGGTTGCGATAGGTGCCATTGCCAATTTTTACCGGAAAACTGCTTGCTACGAGGTAAACACCAAACTGCTGTGCCAACTGGCGGTGTAGATGCAAGAAATTCGGCAGAACCTCTTGCAAGGCCTCCAGTTGGCGCTGTAAATCGCGGTAGATATCGGCGGGAAAGAGCGAAGCTAATTCCAAGCAGCCATATTCTGGAAAGACAAGAATTTCGGCCCCTAGTTTTGCTGCCTGCGCCACCAGTTGGGTGATCTTATCGACATACTGTTGCCAACTTGTGAGAAATTCTACGCCGTATTGAGCCGCGGCGACGGTCACACTAGTCCGATTGTTCATGGCCGAAAAGTTGTTGCCTTCTAAGGTGATAAATGAACATTCGCTCGCGGTGGCGCAGGTAGAGCGCAGGGCTAGAGTACCTTTTGCACCCGCAGCGCTTGGCTAGCCGCTGCCTCTTCGATGGCAGCGGCTGAGCCCAGGACGACAACCCGACCGTGCTGATTGACCTCATGTAGCACATCGGCAAAGCGTTGGAAGTCGCTTGCCTGTGTGCCCAAGATCTCATCCCGCGTCTGCTGGCGGTTCTCGTCACTTTCGTTGAGTAGATGACGCACCAGCGCGGTGTAGCCTTTGGCATCGGGTAGTTGATACGCATCCATCGAGCCAATCGCCCCGATGATGCTCATCGTCAATTCGTTTTGACTGAGGTCGAGCTTACGCAGCACCTCGGCGGTTTGGTCGTAGGTGGTCAGGGTATTGAGCAAGTTCGGGTCGCGATAGGAGGTGTAGGTCCACACGCCGGATTGTTTGCTAAAGCCAACGCTCGCCCCATACGCGCCCACTTGCATCCGCACCTTTTCCCACAGCCAACCGGTACGGATGAAATTGGCGATCACGCTGATCGAGCCATGATATTCGTAACCGAGTTGATAGAGGTTGGCGCCTTTGCCCACATAGTTGACTTGGGCCGGAATGGTGAGCCCTTCGTTGTCCCCGGCAAAAGCGGCTTGCCAAGCGGCGTGACTGGTCGAGGTGGCGGGCAATGCGCTAAGAAAGCCTTGCAATTGCGGTGCAAACCGCTCCCAATGGTCACTATCGAGCGTGACATTGGCGATCAAGCGCTGACGGTTGAGCAACTGGCTGCGCACGCCTTCGAGTGCGGCCAGCACAGCCGGCCAATCCTGCTCGATCTGCTGTTCGAGTTGGCGCAAGAAAAAGAGATAATCGATGCCACCCATCTGCTCATCCGCCCAGTCGGCCTGATTATAGGCAGCGCGCAAGCGACTTGCCACATACGCACTTCCCGAAGGCACTAAACTCGCTTCGCGGCGTGAGCGGACCTTTTGCACAATTTGGCGGAAGCGGTCGCGGTTGTCCAACCGAACGGTCAACAACACATCGTGGAGTAGGTCGAGCAATTCCTGGGCTTGCTGCGTTGTGGCTTTGCCGCGCACCACAAACCAAGCACTTGCCTCGCTTTGCCCACGCACGGCATTGACCATGCTGGTGGCGTAGATGCCGCCGGTTTTGCGGCCAATCCGCTGCGAGAGTTGGACGTAATCCTCGTGCTCCGTGCCCATTTCGATCAACGACCGCCCAAAGAGATCAACATAGGGCAGCAGCTCCTGGGGCACCGTATGCATGTCCAGAGCCAGATCCAGATAGACAATGCCGTTGGTGAAGAGGTTGTGATAGAGCACTTGGCTATCACCCAGGGCGCCCAATTCACTAGGAATGGTCTTGACTGTTTTATCAAGATCGGAAAGTTGCAGCGCGGGCAAGGCAGCCAAGGCCGCAGGATCATCGGGGGCTTCTTGGCGGCGTTTGAGTTCGACTGTGTTGGCAGCGATGCTTTCGCGCTCAGCAGGTGTGAGTTGCGCTTCAATTGCGGCCAAACGCTCGGCTTCCGCTTGGGCCAAGCGGGCATTATGTTCCGGATCAGGCGTCAACATGACGACCGTGCGATGAGGATTTTCCAGCAGGTGGGTGCGTAACAACTCTTGCAGATAGCTGGGATTCGCTGCCAACTGTTCCTTGAGCCGGGCCAGCAACCCTTCATAAGCCAACGGTGCCAGCGGATCGCCGTCGTAGACCCAGGTGGTCAGCGAGCGGAAGAGCAAGCTGAGTCCGCGCGGGAACGAGCCCGTATTGTTTTCGCGCAGCGCAAATTCGTGGGTGTTGAGGGCTGCCTCCACCGTGTTGGGGTCAAAGCCTTCGTTGGCCACTTGCTCGAGTGT
>CAZMRA010000182.1:0-10230 GCA_964568485.1 uncultured Caldilineaceae bacterium
AAAGTCCCAAATCTCGAAGCGGAAGGCATACCAAGCCGAGGCAGTACCCGTAGTAGCCAGCGCAAAAGGAGTCAGATCCAGGGGATAGAGTGGGGTTAATTCGGTGATGTGGAGAAAATTCATCAACAATGGAAAAGCAGCCGAAAGCCCCAACACCCACAATTGCCAGATGGGCAAGGCTGGTTCACGCCAAAGCATGCGTACAAAAAAAAGCGTGGCGAGCAGAATCATAATATATGAATAGCCGGTGTGGATCCAGAAGAACCAGCCACGCTCCAGGATCAAATCAGGGATGGTCGCATCCATTCGCACGCTCTGCCAGATCCACTGATGGAGGGAATCATTGGTCCAAGTCAGGGCCACGAAAAGGACGGGTTCAATCGCCAGTGCCCATGGGACCCAGCGGGCCACATTTTTTTTGCGAGCATCATACTGATAGAGGAAGAGGGCCCACGGCCCAGGCACCAAGACCAAGACGCTATAGACTAACTTGTGCCAAAATAGTTTGGCGCCAAATTCAGCCGAGAGGATCTCCAATGCGTAAAAGATCGACCAAGTCGCTAAACCAAATGCTGTACATAAAAAGGCCCACACCCCTGGTTCGCCGCGGCGCCCCCAAGCGTAAATTGCCAATGCGTACGTAATTGCCGAGCCGATGAGCAGGGGAACTGCCAGAAAAGGAGCGTATGGATGCATAGGGTTTCCAACTTGGGCAATGCGATGATGATTGTGCTACGAGTACACCGGTAAACCGGCCAAGAATCCAGTCCAGACAGGGAGCTAATGCTATCAATTCTAACAGGACAAATCTGGACAGTCGAGGGCCTAGCGAGTAAAGGTGGATCTGGCGCATGTAAGGGAAGGCATTCAACAGAGACCTTACGCCAGGCCTGATGTTATCTATAGATAGCTGATGGTATCACCTCTGTACTTGAGGCACAGGGCGGCTCTAAAATCTCATATTTCATGAGCCACAAGTATTACAGTGTATGAAATCATGTAATACTTGTCAATTTATTAGCAGCTACACGTAGTCCGACGTTCCGCGGGCTTGACGAAGTTTCCGCTCTGATTTACGATTGGGCTACCTTGTGAGCGGCCACAAATAGGCGGATATGGCCTAAGATCTAGCTAAAAATGGCCAGGATCCGCATCTAATCTGCTAGCAGCCACAAAGAATTAGCATACTTACCAGTAAGGATAATCATGACGAGCGACACCTCTACGACGCCATCGCAAAGCCGTATTCCGCCCCAACTCCAAGAGATCATCAGCGAGTTTCAGGAAGCCGATCCACGCGAGCGTCTCGAATATTTATTAGAATATGCGCTGGAGCTGCCAGATCTACCGCCCCGCTTGCTGGCCCAGCGCGACCAGATGGAACAGGTGCACGAGTGTCAGACACCTGTCTTCCTGCATACTGAACTTCATGACGGGTTGGTTGAGTTCTTCCTCGACATTCCCCAAGAATCACCGACCGTACGTGGTTACGCGGGGATCTTGGTTGCTGGCCTCAACCATACAACACCAGAAGATGTCATAAACACCCCGGATGATTTTTACTTGCAACTGGGGCTACAAGAGGTGATCACGCCTCAGCGACTTCGGGGCCTTCATGCGCTGCTCAGCTATATGAAGCGGCAAACTTTACAAGCCAGCTAGATAACTGTCATCGGTGCTGCTCCACCATCGTTAGACCCACAAGCGGTGTGGTTCCGCGGTCGAACCATCGCTCCTCCAAGGATGGGCCTGTTTACAGATCGCACAAGCGACAAGGGGGTTGTTATGCAGCCAGCCACCAGAACGGCTGAATTTGGCGAGTCCACCATTCGCGAGATGACGCGGCTTGCGCTCCAACATGGTGCAATCAACCTGAGTCAGGGGTACCCAGACTTTGACCCACCCCAGGCTGTCTTGCAGGCTGCGGCTGATGCCATCTTCAACAGCGCCAATCAATATACCATTACGTGGGGCTATCCAGCCTTGCGCCAAAAGCTGGCCGAAATTTATACGCAGCAACTGGGCTGGGCGGTTGACCCCAATGTACATGTTACAGTCACCTGTGGCGTTACAGAGGCCATTGCCGCGGCGCAAATGGCGGTACTCAACCCCGGCGATGAGATCATCATCCTGGAGCCAGCCCATGAAAATTTTCGCCCGGCCTCATTGATGGTTGGCGCTGTCCCGGTGGCCGTTCCCCTGGAAGCGCCCAACTACCGGCTCGATCCAGAACGGCTCGAAGCGGCGGTCACCCCGCGCACGCGGGCCTTGTTGCTCAACACGCCCCACAACCCAACCGGCCGCGTCTTCGACGAGGCAGAGATGGCCGCAGTGACCGACTTTGTGCTGCGACACGATCTGCTCCTAATTACTGATGAGATCTACGATCGCATCTTGTACGATGGTCGCACGCACCAATCGGCTGGCAGCCGTGAACCGCTACGGGAACGGACAATCACCATCGGCGGTCTGGGAAAATCCTTTGCCGTCACGGGCTGGCGGTTGGGATATATTATTGCTCCGGCATCGGTTGCCACGCCCATCCGCAAAATCCACGATTACATGACCATCTGTGCGCCAACGCCGCTACAAGCTGCCGCCGCCGTGGCCCTCGATCTTCCCGCTGATTATTTTACTGAAATGACTACCGCCTATCATCAGCGGCGAGATGTGATGATGAGCAGCCTCGAGGAATTGGGGTTTGTTGCGACTTGGCCCGAAGGCGCTTATTATACCATGGCGGACTATACACAACTAGATATTCCCCAAGCCGCCTGGGATTCGACCCGCTTTGCGCACTGGATGACCACGACCATTGGCGTTGCCGTGGTGCCCGGCACTAGTTTTTATTCCTTACCAGGCTATGGGCAGCATAGCATCCGCTTTGCTTTTCCGAAACAACTAGCCACCCTCCAAGCGGCTAGCCAACGCATGTTGCAGATGCGAGCCTGAGTTGCACGCACTCAACTTGTTTGTGCGGAACACCAACCACATATAGTCAGTTGTTTGGTGCCTTATCTTCCCTGCCTCCCCAAGTGGGGGCGTCGTTGATTGGTCAATACTGAGGCTACCCATGTTTGACTTGACTACACAGGACCTGATTGCTTTATTATCATTGACCGCATTAGAAATCGTCTTAGGGATTGACAACGTTATCTTTATCGCGATCTTGGCAGCGAAGTTGCCCCTTGAGCAACAAGCGCGGGCCCGCACCCTAGGCATTAGCTTGGCTGTGATCACCCGGATTTTGCTGCTCTTCAGCATTAGCTGGATTATGAGTCTCCAGGATGATCTATTTACGATCTTGGGAACAGGACTCAGTGGCCGCGACCTCATTCTGCTAGGTGGTGGGCTCTTCTTGATCGGCAAAAGCACGATGGAGATCCACGAAAAGTTGGAAGCGAGCGAACACAACCGTGCCCAACAGGTCGCAGCCAATTTTACGGCGGTCATCATTCAGATCATGTTGATCGACATTGTCTTTTCGCTGGATTCTGTGATCACCGCTGTGGGGATTTCGGGCAATCTAGTGGTGATGGTCCCGGCAGTCATTATTGCGGCGGCGTTGATGCTCTTTGCTTCGGGCTCCATCAGCCGCTTTGTTGAACGTCACCCGACGATGAAGATTCTAGCGCTGGCTTTCTTGATTGCCATTGGCGTCTTGCTGGTGGCCGAAGGCTGGCTCCCGCACGATCTGCTCGAGGATCTGCACCTGCGCAATTACATCTATGTGGCCATGGCTTTTGCCTTAGTTATCGAGCTGCTGAATATGCGGCTGCGCGCCAAGGCCGATCCAGTCCATCTGCGCAATCGCCCCAGCTTGACCACAGCGGCCGAGCCAGCGACGGTCACTGTCCCCACGTCACAGGCGAATACACCGACGGCATCACCCCGCCGCCCATCTCAACGCCGGCGCAATCGCCGTTAAGTATTGAGTAACAGACAAAGTAGGGGCCGACAAGTCACTTGCTTGTCGGCCCCTGTTGATTTAAGGGAAGCCCAGCTTACCGATACGATTCGGCCTGCAAGGTGAATAAACGAGCGTAGGTACCGCCCTGCGCAATCAACTCGGCATGCGTCCCTTGTTCGCTAATCGTCCCATGTTCGATCACAAAAATGCGGTCGGCCATACGCACCGTTGAAAAACGATGGCTGATCAAAATGGCAGTCTTGTCGGCGATCAAGGTGCGGAACTGCTGAAAGATGCGCAATTCGTTTTCGGCATCCAAGGCTGCGGTCGGCTCATCCAACACCAGCAGTTCACAGTCGCGCATGAATGCCCGTGCCAGCGCCATCTTCTGCCACTCACCGCCCGAAAGCTCGCGCCCTTTGGAAAACCAGCGTCCCAGCGTCGTTTCATAGCCATCGGGCAGGCGGGCGATCACTTCATCTGCACCGCTTTTGGCGGCCGCTCCTTCGATCCGAGATTGTTCGGACAGCAAATCAATTTGGCCAAAACCAACATTTTCGCCAGCAGTGAGATGATAGCGCACAAAATCTTGGAAGATCACGCCAATCTGCTCACGCCACTCATTTAGATCATATTGCCGCAGGTCGATTCCATCGAGCAGAATCTCCCCTTCAGTTGGGTCGTATAGCCGAGTCAGCAACTTGATCAGGGTTGTTTTGCCAGCCCCATTCAGCCCGACCAGGGCAATTTTTTCGCCGGGGCGGATGATCAAGTTCACATCACGCAGCGCCCAATGCTCTTGACCGCTATAGCGAAAAGAGACATTGCGAAATTCGATCCCTTGTTGGAACTTGCGCGGCACCGGCAGCGGCTCGGCCGATACAATCATTTGCGGTTCAAGCGCCAAAAACGTAAAGAGGTTGCTCATAAAGAGGCCATTTTCGTACAACTTATTGACCCCATTCAGAATGCCCTGGAACATCCCCTGGCTGCCACGAAAGACTCCAATATAGAGTGTCATGTCGCCCAAAGTGATCAAACCACTGACCGCGCGATAGACAATCCACGCATAGGCGCCATAAAACGTCAGAGAGGTCAAGAGCCCCCATCCTAACGAAGAGAGACTCCGCTTCCAGGCAATCAAGCGATCTTCGTCGAGAAATTTGCTAAATAGCGCGGAGTAGCGAGTCAGCAAGGGCTCGCCAAGGCCAAATAGCTTGACTTCTTTGACAGCATCGAGATTGGTGAGCAGATATTCCAAATAACTCAAGCGGCGTGCTTCGGGTGCGCGCCAGGAGAGTACCCGGAAGCTCAGTTCAGAGAGCTGATTTTGTACCAGAAAGGCTGGAATCGTCGCCGCGAAGAGGATCAGCGCGAGCAACGGGCTAAAGGTGATCAATAATGCACTATACGAAAGCAACGTCAGGATGTTCTGAATTAAATAAAAGCCGCCATTGACAATCTGCAAACTACGCCAGTCGGCCTCGCGCCGGGCGTTTTCCAGCTTGTCGTAGTACTCGGCATTCTCAAAATGGGAGAGATCCAGACTTAGCGCTTTGTCGATGATTTTGCCATTCAGCTCGAGGTTGATCCTGGCGTGCAAGACATGTTCGGCATAATTACGCGCTTGCTGATTGGCGCCGTTGATCACAAACAGTAAAAACTCGGCGACCAAATAGGGCAAAACCAAACGCAAGCCTGCTTCGGCGCCGAGATTGTTGTTGACAGCGTTGACCACACCATCGACAATCAATTTGCCAAACCAGACTTGCGCAACTGGTAAAAATGCACCGATCAGCGTAGAGGCGGCCATGCCCAACGCCGAAGGCGGATGGGATTGCCAAACCAGGGTAAAAGCTCGCTGGATGTTGATCGCGGCATCCCAAATCTTGCCGCGTTTTTCGTGCCACCACGCCTGCCAGCGGGCCAGGCGCGAAGGAGGAACGACTGTAGACATTCAATCTCCTACACAGTTATGGTTTAGTTGTTCCGCTCATTATACAGAGCCAAACCATCCCTGACAGGATACTGTCGTACAGTTGCTACCCCTATTCGCCTAAATCACTTGATTGTATAACTCGGCTTCGTGGCGCTCCAACCGACCCAGATTCTCGAGTAAAATGTCGATTACCTTTTCTTCATAGCGCCGTGTCTCTCCAGCGGTATGGGGCGTGATCAGCACTTGGGGGAGAGCCCACAGGGGGGAATCGGGCGAGAGTGGCTCGTCCCAGAAGGTATCGAGCCCAGCACCAGCGATTTGCCGTGCTTGCAGCGCTTCGATTAAGGCGGGTTCATCCACTACACGACCGCGCGCCATATTGATCAGATAGGCACTGGGCTTCATCGCAGCCAACGCCTGAGCATCAATCAGCTTTTCTGTCTCGGGCGTGAGTGGGCAAGTTAAGGCGACAAAATCGGCTTGAGGCAAGAGCGACAGCAACGCATCTGGCGGATGTAGTTCATCGACGGCAGCGAAGGATTTTGTCACATCCCGCTTAATGCCGATCACATGCAAGTTAAAGGCCTTAGCCAATTGTGCCAGCCGCAGCCCAATCTCGCCTAGGCCAACAATCAGCAGCGTTTTGCCATCGAGTTCATCTTCACGCTGGGATAAGTCGGAGATCATCCCACGCCACTGGCGTTGCCGTTGATGGTCACGTCCGGTATGGAGGTGGCGGACCAAAGCCAACATGTGAGCGAGGGCATGTTCGGCCACGGCATTGCGATTGACGCCGCGCGCACTGGCGAGGCGGATCCCTCGACTGCGCAATTCTGCTTGCGGGAATTGATCCACGCCGGCGCCGATCGACTGAATGAAACGCAAATTGGGCGCATTATCGAGCAAAAAGTTGCGCCACAATCCGGATACCACCAATACATCTGCCTCATGAATTCGCTTCTCTAACTCGTCAAGCGACCAAACTTGAAAATGACGCAGGCCCGTTTGGCGCTCCGCAAACCGGGCCGCCATTTGATAGGCCACGTGGGCAAAACAGATCGTTGGCGACGTCTCAGCCAGCTTTCCCGTTGTCATAACCCTCCTCGCTGGGTATCTGTGGCAAATAGGAAATGAATTGATGATTTACCGTTCGAGCCGCGGCATTTTGATCGCTTGCTGGCGGCGCGCATCCATATCTTTTTCTAGGGAAGTAGGATAACGCTCCGGCAGCGCTGAAATGCGATTCAGCCGGGCGAGCAAATCCTGAGGTAAGTGCCAACCGCCCGCCAGCATGTTATCGCGCGCCTGCTCATGATTACGCGCCCCGATGATGGCGCTGGTAATGGCAGGCTGTTCCAAGACCCAGCGTAAGGCTACCTGGGCTGGACTAAAACCGAGCTCGCGCGAAACCTCCAGCAGGACGGATAATGTTTCATCGGCATTGGGGGCAAAATAGCGTTGTGGATAAGCCCAGCCTTCGTCGGAGCGTGTCCCGTCCACTGCCCGCTGTCCCGGCTGGTATTTGCCCGTTAGATAGCCACCGGCTAAGGGACTCCACGCCACAACACCCAAGCCCTTCAACTGGCAGACGGGGATCAGTTCCTGCTCAATATCACGCACCACCAGGCTGTATTGAGGCTGGTAACAGATGAAGCGCTCCAGATTTTTGGTATCGCTAATCCAGAGTGCCTCCATCAACCGCCAGGCTTCATAATTGCTGCACCCAATATACCGGACTTTCCCCTGGCGCACCAGATCATCCAAGGCCCGCAGCATCTCTTCAAGCGGCGTCCCCGCATCCACATGGTGCACATAATAAATGTCCACATAATCGGTCTGCAAGCGTTGCAAACTTTCTTCAATCGCTTGCATGATATGCAGGCGAGACATGCCTGAATCATTTGGGCCTGTACTGGTAGGATTGGTGAATTTCGTGGCAATCACCGCTTCGCGTCGTCGCCCGCGCAACGCTTTCCCGAGCATAATTTCCGATTGCCCACCGCCATAGGTGTTGGCGGTGTCGAAAAAGTTGATCCCAGCGTCAAATGCCAAATCGACGATCCGATCAGCCTCTTCTTGATCTGTGCCATGGCCGAAGGTCATCGTGCCCAGACAAATCTCCGAGACCTTCAGGCCACTCCGACCCATCCGTCGATATTCCATGTAGCCTCCTCTTGTTGCATGGGTCTTTCTACTGCCACCGAACCTGCAAACAGATGAGACACAGCTTAAGGGCAAACTTCAGCTGGTGTCGCTTTGAGGACGGTATCGGCAGTAAAGACCATGTCGGGCGTAAGATCAATTTCTCCTTCAATCCGAAGTGTATCACAATGTAACAAGGAAGGCACTCCCGCCGTAAGGTGTGCGCGCAATTGGCTATACAAACCGTAATGTTTGGGATCCAATTCGACTTGCGGGCCACGCGGATTTTTGCGTGCCGGGTGTAAGCGGATCCGATAGTGGTCATCCAGCAGATAGGCATCGGACCAAAGCCCCAGCAGATCGCTCGTGCTCTTCACTGGCAAAAAGCGTGTCCGATCAACCTGAACAGCCGCTGAATTGGGGAAGAGATCGATCGCTGCACCCATTGCCGTTTCGAGCTGATAGACTTGCGGGCTCTCCGGCTGGGTGGGATCCACAGCTTTCTGATTGCGGATCAAAGGCAGTCGCAACAGACCATCGCTACGCGCCAATAGACGTTCGAGCGTGGGCAGATGCAGCCAGAGATTGTTGGTATTGAAATAACGGTAGCGCTCAATATCTTGAAATTCATCCATTTCTTCAGGTGGGCATTGCGCAACCTCACGCAAAATTAAGCCCCGGTGCGGATGACGGGCCAGGTGTCCGCCTTTGCGGTCGGCCGGTTCGCGCTGGGCAACTTCCATCAAAAAAGGCAATTTTTGGGCGGCAAAATAGCCCAGAATATTAAGGTCCACCGTGGCGCCCAAATTGTCAGCATTGCTGATAAACGCATATTCGTACCCTTGATCCAACAATGCCCGCAGCACACCGCTCGTCTGCAACGCCAAATAGAGATCCCCATGTCCCGGTGGACACCACTCCAAGGCTGGGTTATCGGGCCAAGTGACTGGGCTGAGATCAGATTTCCAGATGCGCGGTACTTGATGTTGAGTAAAGTGGAGCGGTACCGATTGCTTTAGTTCTGGGTAAGCAGTCAAGGCTTCGAGTGTCGCGGCTTCGGTGCTGAAGCTATTCATCAGCACCAACGGCAAACGCACGTTATATTGTTGCCGCATGTGTAATACTTGCCGCACAATAATATCCAAGAAGGTCAGGTCCGACTTTACTTGAATCAACGATTTGGGGCCTTCTAGCCCCATCGTCGTGCCCAGACCGCCATTTAATTTGAGGCTGATGGTGTGCTTTAAGGCTGTCCGCCCTTGTTCAGCATACTCCTCAAACGTAGCAGCTGATGGCAATTCGCCCACAGGCTGCGCCTCTGTGCCGTAGATGTAGCCCGTCACCCCACGCACCAACTGGCGATAATGATACCCAAATGCACGGATAGAGGCATCGGGCAGGCCATGCGCTTTCATCTTAGCAGCAAAAGGAGCAAAATCAGGCTCCACACCGTGTGGTGCAGCATCTACCCGACGTTGGGCAGCAATATTGCTAGGCACCTTGGATGAATTCGAGTGTTTATCCGTCTGATTGCGACGGCGCTTTGTTTGAATGAACGGTTTGTTCATGATCGATATCTCCTAAAAATATACTGCTGAGCGACTACTTTGACTACTTTATTCATCGCTACCCAGTATCAACTCAATCGTATGGGACTGGCCATCATCGACCAGTGGAATCTGCGGGCCTTCGAGCGGCCTGCCATCTAAAATGATCTTGCCAACACCCTGGTGTTGGTGCTGAGGATTTTGTACATGAATCGTGTAGCATGTATTGCCATAGCGATAGTCTAGGCGGAACCCAGGCCAATCCCGCGGAATACATGGATTGATCTGCAACTGGTCATCCATACGTTGCAGACCCAATAAGGCTTCGAGCCCCAACCGGTACATCCAGCCACTGGATCCGGTGTACCAGGTCCAGCCGCCGCGCCCGGTATGCGGGGGCACAGCATAAACATCCGCCGAAACCACATAGGGTTCCACTTTATAGCGCTCCACCTTCTCGGGCGTGTCAGCCCGGTAAATGGGATTGATCAGCCGGAAGAGGGCTTCGGCTCGGTCACCTTCGCCTAATTCGGCCATGGCCCAGATTGTCCACAAGGCAGCATGTGTATACTGGCCGCCGTTCTCCCTTATGCCCATGGGATACGCCCTTATGTACCCGGGGTCCGCGCCGCGGCCGGTGAACGGCGGCGTGAACAGCTTGACGATGCCGTGCTCGTCGTCGACCAGGTGCT
>CAZMRA010000183.1:0-10213 GCA_964568485.1 uncultured Caldilineaceae bacterium
GTTTTATGATGTCACGGGTGGCCAAGTCACCATCGACGGTGTTGATGTGCGCGATGTGACGTTGGCTTCCTTACGCAAGCAGATCGGTGTAGTGTTGCAAGATAGTTTCCTCTTCAGCGATAGTGTGATGGCGAATATCCGGTTTGGTCGCCCCGATGCCAGCGATGAAGAAGTGATCGCTGCGGCCAAACTAGCCCATGCGCATGATTTTATTGAGCGCTTGCCACAAGGGTATCAAACGCCTTTGGGGGAACGGGGTGGTGGCTTGAGCCAGGGGCAGCGCCAATTGTTATCGATTGCCCGGGCTGCGTTGGCCGATCCGCGCATTTTGATTTTGGATGAAGCAACCAGCAGCGTGGATACGCGCACCGAACGTCAAATCCAGGCCGCATTGGAGAAATTGATGGCGCAGCGCACCAGCTTTGTGATCGCCCACCGTCTCAGCACCATCCGCAACGCTGACCAGGTGTTGGTGCTGGTCAAAGGGGAAATTATCGAGCGTGGCCGCCACGAAGAATTGTTGGCTAAGCGGGGTTTCTATTACGATCTCTACATGAGCCAATTCAAACGCCAAGAAGATTTGCAGATTCGCACCAACGGCCACCAATCCGGGCTGTTGCCAGTGTCATCGACTTAATGACAGACATTTATCGATTACGTTTCATAGAACACGAAATCACTAGGTTTTCATGAGCACGACTACGCATCAAAGTTCCTATCTCAAATTGGCCATCACACTCGGTATTCTGACCGCGTTCGCTCCGCTTTCCATTGATATGTATCTGCCTGGCTTGCCCACGATCGCGCGCGATTTTCAGACTGATACGGCGACGGTGCAACAGACCTTGTCGGTCTTTTTTATCGGCTTGGCGATGGGGCAATTGTTCTACGGCCCCTTGGCCGACCGGCTGGGACGCCGTGGCCCCTTGATCTTCGGGTGTGCGCTCTATTCGTTGGCTTGTCTCGGCTGTGCGCTGGCTCCGTCGGTCCAGGGCTTGATTTGGCTGCGTTTTGCGCAAGCGCTCGGTGGCTGTGCTGGCGTCGTGATTGGTCGCTCGATCGTGCGCGATCTGTTTGACCAGCGCGAATCCGCGCGCATGTATTCGTTCCTGATGTTGGTGATGGGCGTGGCGCCGATCACTGCGCCTTTGCTCGGTGGTCAATTGTTGCTGGCCTTTGGCTGGCGCTCGATCTTCGTTGTCTTGAGCGGCTTTGGTCTGCTCTGCTTGGCATTGGTGCTCTTTGGGTTGCCCGAAACCTTGCCACCTGAACGCCGAGCCAAGACCGGATTGGGAGCTGTTCTGCGTAATTACCTCGGCTTACTGGCGGATCCCCGATTTATGGGCTACGCCCTGGCGGGCGGGCTAGCCTCGGCAGCGATGTTTGCCTATATCTCTGGCTCACCATTTGTCTTTATTGAATTGAACGGGGTTGCGCCCGAACATTTCGGTTGGCTCTTTGGCGCCAACGCCGTCGGGTTGATCCTCGCTTCGCAGATTAACCGGCGTCTGTTAACGCGCTACGAGAATGGGCAGATCCTCACCATTGCGCTGGCGGTGACCGCGCTCAGTGGGTTGCTGCTGGTGGGATTAACCGCCTTGGGGATCGGCGGATTCCCAACATTGCTGGTGGTACTCTTCTGCTGCATCGCGAGCACTGGCTTTGTTGGGCCAAACTCCACCGCGGCGGCAATGGCTCCGTATGGCGACAAAGCGGGGAGCGCGGCGGCGTTGCTGGGCTCGACTCAATTTATCTGCGGCGCAGTCGCGGGCTCACTGGTGGGGGCCTTGCACAATGGCACGGCACTCCCCATGACCGGCGTCATTGCGCTGTGTGGCGTGGTTGCATTTGCGATCTTGCAGATGCTGGCGTTGCGCGGCGCCCCACAGACCGTGGCTTCCTAAATGTCCAGCACAAAGTTAAATGTTCCACTCAACCCGGCAGCTTCCTCTTGGACGGCCAACAAGCATTCAGGGCGGAAGATGGAATCACGCTCGTTGCTTGGTTCGCTGGGAAAATAAAGCTGGGTAGTGAGAATAGGCTCGTTGGGGGCTTGAACCTTGACGTGAAAGTGGCGAGTCCGTCCTGGGTAGAGCCCCGGCACAATGGTTTCTAAGCGATAATAGCCATTATCATCGCTATAAAAATGGCCGCGCAAGCGGTAGCCAACATTGTCGTAGTTCCCCGCATCGTCACAATGCCAAAAATCGAGCAATGCTTGGGCAACAGGCTGGCACGCGGTGGTCAATACGTATCCACTCACAGCAATCTCGGTCCCTACGATGCCCGCTTCGCGGAAATTGGTGCGTTCGGGCGAATTCGGGGTGAAGTAAGGGCCTTCGGTCTGGGCCGGGGTTGGCTCATCGCCATCATCACAACTCGGGGTGGCCGCTAGCGTAACCGCTGCTTCTGCCGCCTCCGGTGTGATCGTCGGCAGCTCGACCGGCGCTTCGGTGGGCATTGACGCGGTTGGGGCGTTGATGCGAACGGCAGTGCAGGCTGCCAGCCACAAAGGCGAAATGCTAAGCCCCATCTTCAACAAAGCCCGGCGACTAAATCCACTCTTGATTGAACTCATCTGACTGCTCCTTTGAACCAGTCCAACGTTATCATGCGCATGACGATTTGATGAGCACAAGCATCGTTGCTATTGGGTAAATTGCGATGAAAACAAGGTTAGCATTTGATGAGTTGAATAAAAAACTGCCGCGCAAGCAGCGGCTTGGCGACAGTTTTAGGACAAGTGTGATGAAGCTGGGCAGCGTTACAGCTCGTTGCGATAGGCGTAGGTGCGGCGATAACCATAATCGGTGCTGAAGCTGCCAAATACCTTCTTACTGGCCTTAGCAAGCGGGTAGCGACTCAACGAGCGCAAGCCACGGCGAGCAATTTGGCTGGGGCTATAAATCTTGCGGCAGAGCCAGTCGTACGCACTGCGTAGCTCATCAACCGTGAAGTTCTTGGGCACGAAGGTGACATGGCAGGTGTCATAGTGGGACCACGGCACATCGAGCAAACGATTTTCTTGTTCAACAAGCGCTCGGAATGGTGTGCCAGGATAGGGTGTCAAGACTGTGGTGCTGACACTGTCTAATTCGCTCGTGCGAATGAAATCCCACATGGCTTGGAAGGTTGCTGGTGTATCTTCGTCGAAACCCATGACAAAGAGCCCGACCACGCCAACACCGTGGCTACGAATCGTGCGGATGGCCTGGCTGGCTTGGTCGGCTACCCCTTTGGATTTGCCACCGAGGTTCGAGCGGCTATCCGGGTTGACACTCTCGAAGCCAATGAAATGTTTATCTAAGTGAGCCGCAACGCTCATTTCGAGCAGTTCCGGATGTTTGGCAATACTCATCTCCGATTGGCAGGTCCACCCATGCAGATCCAACTTAGCAAGTGCTTCGAATAAACTCGCGCAATAGTCCGGATCCGTGGTGAAATTCAGCCCGAAGTTATCATCGGTGAGGAAGAAGCGCTTGATCCCGCGGCGCTGGATCTCGTCGACAACCTCTTCCACGGGGCGCAAACGCATTTTGCGACCACTCACGCGGATTGCGGTGCAGAAGGAGCAATTGCGTGGACAGCCGCGCGTAATCTCCAAATAGGGCGTCCAGTAGTTGTTCTTCTCATCAACCATTTGGATCACGCGGTCGCTGATCGATGCTAGCCCTTCCAAGTTGGCCCAGCTCTCATCGAGATAGACCGGCTCCATGCCCTTGATGCCTTCAGCGGCAAAATTTTGGATCAGCCGTTGCCAAGTGAAATATCCTTCCCCAACCATGATGCTGTGGGCAAAGGTCTGGGTATGGTCGGGCATCAATGTGGCATGAACACCACCAACCACCACCCCAGCACCCTGCTTCATCGCGCGGCGCGCAATGGATTCGGCTCGTTCAATGGTCACGGTCATCGAAGTGATCCCAACCAGATCCCCTTCGCCAAGGCTGTCAAGGTCCAGATCACGAGTATTTTCATCCCAGATTTCGACTGGAATTTCATCCGGTACTAAGGAGGCCAAGCGCATCAATGTATACGGTGAGCCGGGGGACTTCCCAAAGACACGGCCATCACGCCGGGGTTGGATAAGGACGACACGTCGCATAAATCCGTTGCTCCTCTTGCTGGCTCCTTGAGCCGAAAATGATTACCACTACTGGATAGCAGATTTGGAGGCTACCCATTTCTCTGACACGCCATCATAACACAAGCAAAGTGCGCTGCAAATTATTTGTCTAAAAAAGATTATAAAAATCGGATTGCTCAATCGCCTAATCCTTTGTGCAAAATCGTCTTCCTTGTGTCGGTTTTGTGAACAGAGCAGAGCACCGAATTTTGAGCGAGCTTGCAAGAATGATGTTGTGGGCAAACCGGATGCGGCGACGCTAGACTTTTATCCCCAATTGAGCAAGAACAGCACCAGCCCCGCATAAATAATGCCGAGAATTGCCCCGATCATTACTTCGGTACCGGTGTGCCCTAATAGTTCTTTGAGCTGCTCTTCGCTGATAGGCTGACCACGAAAAAATTCGCGCACAATGTGGTTCAAAATGCGGGCTTGTTTGCCACTTTCTTGGCGTACGCCGCGGGCATCGTACATGACAATCACCGCGACGATTACGCTGATGGCAAAGTGGGAGCTCCCCAAGCCTTCTTCATAGCCCAGGACAGTGGCTAAGCTGCTGACCATTGCCGAGTGGCTGCTGGGCATTCCCCCCGCACTGACGACCGAACGAAAATCGAAGTGGCCATTGCGCCGCCAATTCCACAGCGGTTTGGCGATTTGCGCCAATAGCGCCGCACTGATTGGCAGCCACAAGGCAATATTCGTCCACAACCCGTGCATTGCCTTTAACCCTCTTGCCAATCCTCAACCGGTGTGGTTTGATGACCCGGTTGCCACTGTTGGACGCGTAATTCGGCCGTGTCGAGTAGTTGGCTACAATGGGCAGCGAGCGCAAGTCCTTGCTCGTAAAGGGCAAGACTCTCTTCTAGCGGCAGTGTGCCGCTTTCAAGCATCTGCAATACTTCTTCTAATTGTTCAAAGGCGGCTTCATAGCCAAGGGATGAAATTTGGTCTCCGGTCATATAGCATACCTGTCCATTCATAAGCTCAAGAGGTTTCAGTATACCAGACCAACGCCTAAGCAGCTATCTGCTGACCTGTGCATTATCGAAAAAGTTTACAGGTTGCCCTGGATATGTTATTGTGAACCTGGCAGACGTAACTGCAGGAGAGGCGGGTAAGTTGTATGGCAGGCAGTAAGGCGACAACGACGGTGACTGCCCGCTCACCCCGGGGGACACTGCGGGATAGGGTGCCCTATCCGCCGACCATTGTCGGGTTGATCGAGGCAACGGATGCAACGTTGTGGGCAGCCGAGGTAGAACGATTAGGCGGTTGCTGGATCGCAACCGCCACATCGAGCGAGTTTCTGGCTGCGCTGGACCGAGAATTTCCTCGGCTGGCGCTGATAGACCACTGCAGGTGATTGGGCATTGGCAATTCAACGTAGCAAACTGCGCCCCCATACGCGCGCCATTCCGCTGTATGGTTTTGCCCCAGAGGCTGGGGATGTGCGTTTGCGTCAAGCCCAACAAGCCGGCATCAACCAAACATTCACCCGATCTGCATTGCTGCAGGCATGGCCCACGTTGCTCCAGCAAGCCTTGCACCTACCGATCCACTATCCCGCCGGGTGGGATGCACCATTGAGCTCGGAGGCACTGGCTGGCATTCAAGCATTCAATCAGGGTGATTATTTCGCACAACATGAGCATTTTGAGCACGCTTGGTTGGCGGAACCTCGGTCTATCCGCGAACTCTATCAGGGTATTTTGCAGATCGGCGTCGCCTTTTACCAGATCGAGCGCGGGAATTGGGCTGGGGCGCTAAAGATGTTCCGCCGCGGTTTGCCCAAATTGCGCATACTGCCGCCCATCTGCCAAGGGATTCGTTTGGAGCAGCTACGCACTGCCGCCGAACAGATCCATAGCGAGATCAGCCACTTGGGGCCCGACCGGCTGGCTGAATTCGATCAACGCCGTTTCCCTCAGATCGAACTGGTTGCGCCCACAGGCTGACGCACATACTGACGGCAAATCCATCCTTTTCTTCACATACATAGGAGTGACTGATGTTAGAACAAGCAAAGGCCATTCGCGAACAACTCATCGCTTGGCGGCGAGACTTTCATATGCACCCAGAGTTGGGTTTTGAAGAGCAGCGCACTGCGCGCGTGGTCGCCGATACGCTAGCCGATCTGGGGCTAGAGGTCCAGACTGGCGTGGGCAAAACCGGTGTGGTGGCACTGATCGGCGAAGGTTCGCCCGCGATCGGTATTCGCGCCGATATGGACGCCCTGCCCATCCATGAAGAGAATGATGTGCCTTACGCCTCGCAGACGCCAGGTTTGATGCACGCGTGCGGCCATGATGGCCATACAGCCATGTTGCTGGGCGTGGCGAAATTGTTAAGCGAAATGCCCGACCGCCCGGCCGGCCAAGTACGGCTGTTGTTCCAGCCCAGCGAAGAACGTTCGGATGGCGAGAACAAGTCCGGTGGTCTGCGCATGGTGGAAGAAGGGGCTTTGGATGGACTCGACGCCGTGATCGCCTTGCATGTGGCCAGCGACAAACCCGCCGGTAAGATCCAGATTGCGCCGGGGTATATCACCGCGGCGGAGGATTCATTCTTTATCACCTTGACCGGCACTGGGGGCCATGGGGCCTATCCCCACCAAGGCACGGACCCGACCTTTATCCTCGCCCAGGTGATCAACGCCATCCAAGGCATTCGCTCGCGGCGCATCGACCCGACCAAAGCCGCGACCATCTCCATCGGCACCATCCATGCGGGCACGGTGACCAATGTCATCCCCAGCAAAGTCGAGATCAGCGGCACGATCCGCACCTATGATGAAGCGACGCGGGCCCGTATCAAGCAGGAATTGGCGCAAGCGCTCGAAGTCGCCCGGGCTTTGGGCGGTGATTTCACCCTGCAATTAAAGTCGGGGTATCCCGCTACGCTCAATGACGAAGCCGTTGCCAACCTGATCAAAGAGACCGCCACCGATCTGCTGGGAAGTGATGGTTTGTTGCCGGCCACAGCTGGCATGGGCGCCGAGGATTTCAGCTTCATGACGCAAAAAGTGCCCGGGGCCATGTTCAACCTGGGGGCAAAATTCGACGACAAGAGCCGCCCGCATCACACGCCTGTTTTTGACATCAGCGAAGATGCGTTGCCTGTTGGCACGGCAATGTTGGCAGAAGCCACCTTGCGTCTGTTGCGCCAATATGCCTAAAATAATGCTACCGTTCAAACCGTAGTCATCCAGGCAGATCAAGCTAACTTTCATAGAAAGGGTGGGGGATGAGTAAGCTCAAAGTCGTCGTCACCGGTGCGGCTGGAAAGGTGGCGGGCCAAGTGTTGCCGGCCCTGAGCGAACGGTATGACCTGGTCCTACTCGATGTACGCACCACCAACCGCGCAGGTGAAACGGTGCCCGGTATTCAGATCGCCGATTTGGTGGATCGAGATCGCAACCAATATCGCCATCATTTCCGGGGTGCCGATGCGATTGTCCACTTTGGCTTTGTGGGTAATTCCAATCCACAAGCGGGCAATGATTCGGATGCGCGTTTCGCCAGCGAATTTGCCAATGTGCAGATGGCTTATAATATTTATCAGACCGCGCTCGAAGAAAATGTGCGGCGGGTGGTGGTGGCGAGTTCCAACCATGCCGCGGATTTCTATGAATCGTTGATCCTCGATGGCAAAATGGATGTAGTAGATCCTAATGGTCGTGCCCTGTCGGATAACTATTATGGCTGGGCCAAAGAGGTATACGAACATCTCGGCTTTGTGTTTGCCGCCGGTCAACAGGCGCGGCCTGTCTTTTCATTTGATGCTGGCGCAAATCCGCCGGTTGGTCGCCAGCTCGAAGTTGTGCAGATCCGCATTGGGGGGCCACGCGAGACCGATGTTGCCGCCTGCAAGCTGGGTGATCTCCGCTGCGTGCGCCGGGCCTTGGCCGTCTACATCAGCGACCGCGATCTGCAGCAACTCTTTGTCAAGAGCATCGAAGCGCCGGATATTCGTAACGAACACGGTATTCCGTTCCAGATCTTTTATGGCATCAGTGGCAACTCCCACGGCTTCTGGAGTATTGCCAATGCTCGCCAAGTGATCGGCTATCAGCCCGAAGATAACAGTGAAATCCGCTTCCGCCACCTGATTCAACAACACCTGGATGCGGCAGAAAAAGCAACCTCCGACTGATCCAGCGAGACAAGTCTCATGCTGAGCAATTCTGAAAAAATCCTTTTTGTTATCTGTGTTATCGGCTCATTGGCCTATTCGTATACCTCGTGGCGTAACATCCACCTGATGATTCGCCGCGGCAGCGGTGAATTCCCCAGCGCCCACGATCGCTGGGAGCGTTTGATCCGAGCCGCAAAAACTTGGCTCACGCTCAAACCCACCTGGAAGATTCGCCCGGTGAGCAGTCTGTTTCATGCGCTGATTGCCTGGGGTTTCACCTTCTACTTCTTGGTCAACGCCGGGGATGTATTGCAAGGTTATTTCCCCATTCGCTTTTTGGGCGAGGGCCCCATCGGCATGCTCTATCGCTTCCTGGCGGATGTACTGACCATGGGCGTTTTGGTGGGGATGATCTATTTTCTGATCCGCCGCTTTGTGCTGGAAAGCCCAGCCTTGAGCTATCACGAGAATGTCAAGTTGATCGATGCGGTCGCGGATGGCGCGATCCGCCGTGATTCGTTGATTGTCGGCTGGTTCATTCTATTGCATGTTGGCTTTCGGCTGTTGGGCGAGAGTTTTCATGTAGCCGAAATGGGCGGTGATTGGGGCCAACCCTTTGCTCATCTCCTTAGCCAGGCGTGGGCTGACTGGCCACCCGCGGTATTGGAAGCGGGGCGGCACCTCGGTTGGTGGGGTGCCCTGGGGTTGATTCTGCTCTTCATCCCCTACTTCCCATACACCAAGCATTTCCACCTGATCATGTCGGGCATCAATTTCCTGAGCAAGCCGCAGCGCACGTCGTTGGGCGCGGTGGAACCCGAGAACTTTGCTGATGAAGATCGGGAAATCTTCGGTGTGGCCAAGATCGAGGAACTGCCCTGGACCCACTTGGTGGATGCCTATGCCTGCATCATGTGCAACCGCTGCCAGGATGTCTGCCCGGCGTACTTGACCGGCAAAGAGCTATCGCCTTCCGCGTTGGAGGTCAATAAACGCTATTATCTGAACCAAAATCTTGACGAACTGGCTGCGGGGGCCACGTCGGAGCTCAATCTACTGGATTATGCGATTAGCGAATCCGCAGTGTGGGCCTGTACCGCCTGCGGCGCCTGCATCGACATCTGTCCGGTTGGCAACGAGCCGATGTTCGACATTATCTATTTGCGACGGCGCCAAGTGCTGACTGAGAATGAATTCCCGCGCCAGTTGCAGACCGCCTTCCGCGGCATTGAGCGCAACGGCAATCCCTGGAACCAGAGCGCCCGCGACCGCCTCAAATGGGCGCAAGGCATGGACGTGCCCACTGTGGATGAAAAGCCCGACCCCGAGATCCTCTGGTGGGTGGGTTGTGCCCCAGCCTATGACCCGCGGGCCCAAGATGTGGCGCGTGCCTTCGCCACCGTCTTGCAGGCGGCCGGCGTTGATTATGCCGTGCTTGGCGAGTCCGAAGTCTGCACGGGCGATGCAGCCCGGCGGGCGGGCAATGAGTACCTCTTTTACGAGATGGCCAAAGCCAACATAGAAACGCTGGACCCGATCATGCACTCGGGCAAGCCCAAGCGGATCGTCACCACCTGCCCGCACTGTTTCCATACCCTCGGCAAGGAATACGGCCAATGTGGCGGCCACTACGAGGTGATTCACCATACGCAGCTGCTGGCCGAATTGACCGCAGCCAAGCGGATCAGCGTGCAGGCTGGCGATGCGGGTGATCTGATCACCTTCCACGATCCCTGTTATCTCGGCCGACACAACGGGATCATCCAAGAGCCACGCGCCGTGTTGGGCGAGGTGGCTGGCTTGACCATCGAGATGCCGCGCCACGGCAAAGGATCATTCTGTTGCGGCGCAGGCGGCGCGCAGATGTGGAAGGAAGAAGAGCACGGTAGCAAAGCGGTCAATCGCGAGCGGATCGACGAAGCAACTGCCACCGGCGCCAAGACCGTGGCG
>CAZMRA010000184.1:0-5085 GCA_964568485.1 uncultured Caldilineaceae bacterium
CATCTAGATATTTCATAATCAGCTCATCATCTGATTCAGCAGCAGCTTCAATCAAAAATTGATGGGCAGCCTCGACAGCCTCGGCCATTTCAGGAGGCACCGGTGCCTCTTTGCCTTCCTTACCGAGATAGGCGCGCATCGTTACGACGCTGACAACTCCCTTGAAATCATGCGCCGAGCCAATTGGCAATTGCATCGGGACAATCTTGGCCCCGTGGAGTGCTTCACGTAGGCTCTCAATTGCAGCATCAAAATTGGCATTTTCCCGATCCATCTTGTTCACAAAGAAGATGCGTGGTAGCCCTTTTTCTAGCAGATAATCCCAAGCCAACTCGGTGCCCACCTCTGAGCCAGCCACCGCATCAACCGTGATCAAGCCGGCCTCAGCCACATGCAAAGCGCTAATCACTTCACCGGTAAAATCTAGGTAGCCGGGAGTATCGAGTAGGTTAATTTTGTTGTCTTCAAATTCTAGAGGCACGACAGAGAGGTTGATCGAGATCGAGCGGCGGTGTTCTTCCGGATCCCAATCGGATACGGTGGTGCCATCTTCGACCCGACCCATGCGGCTGCTTGCACCCGTAAAATAGAGCAACGCCTCGGCCAATGTCGTCTTGCCTGAGCCTCCGTGGCCTAAAATCGCCACATTCCGGATCTGAGCAGTGCGATACTTCGCCATTCATCCTCCTTTGCGACGGGTAAAACGTATGCAGTTGTTTTAACTTCCATGCGTAAGCGTGCGGCAGAGAACCTGGGGTTGATACCGGGCTGCAAAAGTAATGAATTTGAAATTTGGGTAAAGACCCCAAACAATTCAGGATATCACTTCTGGGAGTAGGGGCAGCACGGTGATCCAAAAACCCAGCTAGTACACACCTGGTCGTGTTGGCGCACCTAAGACTGGATTGTACTTGAAGATTAGGGCAACTGTCAACGCGACAAAATTTGGCCAGAGAGACCCGCAAGGGATATAAGGGGTATTCGATGCACGTAGGTCGTACAGCATACTCCGCTTCAATGAAGTTTACTGAATGGATAATTTGATAAGCGCTCAGCGATTTGGTATGATCAGGTTATCTAAAGCGCAGAGCCTTACCCCATTTGTCTGGGCTCGTTGACAAAATGTATGTTTGCTAGTAATCATCTCGAAATCGGTTGTGGCTTGTAAACAACCTAGCCAGCGACCCCGAGATTTTGAGGTTTATGATCAGTAGTTCATCTCTACAGTAAGTTCTTCATCACCTTATTGACTGCGCGGGTAACCATCGCCAGTTTCCCATCCAATCAACTGTGACACAACTGCAACAGCCTGTGACAACATCCACTGTGGGATCATCGGGCCTTACACTTCCCTATACACAAACACCATCTTTGCGCCTCTTGCTCATTTGTCAGGCAGAAGGTATGCATAGTCGGTACGCCGAACTAAATACCGAGGATAGCGGTCTCACAGCACGAGGGTGGGAGCAGACCAATATTTTGGCTTCGTGGTTGGCCACGCACGAAAAGATTGATGTCTTGCTCTGTGCGCCACAATTGCGGAGTCGGCTCACAGCGCAGCGCATTGGTCAAGCCATTGGCCGTCCAGTGATTGTACAGGCAGAACTGCCTCACCAGCCACGCAATTTCCCTGCCGCAGCGGCCCAGCGCCATGAAGCGCCCTTGCGTCTGCCGCCTTTGCACATTAGTGAACAATTCGCCACCCCACAGCAGCATCAAGAATTCATCGCCCAGCTGGCGAGCGTTCTAGAGCGGGTTGTGGAGGAATATCTCAATAAAACAGTCACGATTGTGATGGATGGCAATGGCGTAGCGGCTGCTTTGCGCTACTGTTTGGGTACATCTGATGTTGCCATTGCGGTTAATCATACCAGCATTTCTGAAGTGATTTGGCAAAATGGCCACTGGTCACTTTACGCGGTCAACCGGATGGAGCATCTTCCGCAGCAGCCGCTCGTCCAGACAGAATCTGCCAATGAGCAACTCAGTGCGGCCGAGGCGCGCGCCCAAGAAGAAGAGTTGACGCGCATCACGGAAACGTATAATCGCGTGTTGAGTTTGTCCGACAACCAAGACGAACAGGCACGCGATCAACGACTGCGACATTTGCTGAAGTTTGCTAATCTCCCAACCAACTTACGTATTTTGGATGTAGGCACCGGTACAGGGCGCCTAGCGCTCATGTTGGCAGATGATGGCGCTAAGGAAGTGATTGGGATAGACATCAGCCCGGCGATGCTTGAAGTCGCAGAATATTTACGTGCCAGCAGCCCGTCGCTGGCCGCACAACGGGTAAATTACCGGCTGGCGTCGGCGCACAATTTGCCCTTCCGCAGCGAAGGCTTTGATGCAATCATCTGCCGGTTGGTCCTGCATCATACCCAGCGCCCAGAAGATTTACTACGCGAATTAGTTCGCTTGCTTAAAACCGGTGGGGCCTTGATCTTAGCCGATCTCTTAGCCGCAGATGATCCGGTACGTCGTGCCACCCAAAACACGATCGAAGCACGCCGCAACCCGAGCCATGTAGCCATCTATACTGCGGAACAGTATCGCAAAATGCTCACCAATGTCGGCCTGACCGTGGAGCATGATACAATCGCCACCTTTGAGCGCGACCTAGATGATTGGCTCAACGACCTCCAATCCGATCCGGGCAACCGGCACATCGTGCGCGATATGGTTGAGGCCGGACTGGAGACCGATGCAACCGGGTTGAAGGTCCGTCGGCAAGGGGGGAAGTTGATCTTCGATCAGCGGATGTTTTATGGCAAAGCGATCAAACGCTAAGCCACCCCACCATCAACACATCTACCTGGCTAAGTAGCCTGGTCCTGATAGAGTTAGTAGCGAGCATCAAATGACAACTTCATCCCATCTAGAACGCGAAATATACGAACAGCCACAAGTCTTGCGCACCTTTCTGGCTCAAGAAAGAGATGCCATTCGCGATCTCAGCAAGGCCATTCGCCAGCGCGAGATTGAATACGTACTGATCGCCGCTCGTGGTACCAGTGACAACGCTGGTCGCTATGCGAATTATCTATTAGGCGCAGTCAATCAACTGCCGGTTGCCTTGGCAACTCCCAGCCTCTTTAGCCTATATGAGCGGCCACCACGATTAGGGCGAGCTTTGGTGATCGGGATCAGCCAAAGTGGCAAGAGCCCGGATATTGTCAGCGTTCTCGCCGAAGCGCGCCGCCAAGGTGCCTTGACCGCAGCCATCACCAACTTCGCCGATTCGGATCTAGCGAAGCAGGCAGATCATGTGATTCGCCTGCATGCCGGGGTGGAACAGTCACTCGCTGCCACCAAGACTTATACGAGTGAATTAGCCGCGATTGCCCTGCTCAGCAGCACCTTGGCTGAAAATCAGCAAATGTTCGATGAGCTCGCCCAGGTGCCAGATGCGGTTGCAACCATCTTGCAAAGCCGTGACTTGATCACTCAGCTCGCCCAACGCTATCGCTACATGCGTTATTGCGTGATCATCGGACGAGGCTACAATTACGCCAGCGCATTTGAGCTGGCCCTCAAGCTCAAAGAATTAACCTACACTGTTGCCGAAGCCTATAGCAGCGCCGACTTCCGTCATGGGCCGATGGCGCTGATCGAAGAAGGTTTCCCGGTACTCGTCTTTGCGCCCAGCGGTATAATGTTGCCAGAAATGCAGCAATTTCTGCAATCGCTACGCGAACTTTCCGCTGAACCGATTGTCATCAGCGATGATCCGGCCACCTTGGCCTTGGGTCGTATAGCCTTTCCCTTGGAAGTTACGGTGCCGGAATGGCTATCTCCCCTCACCGCCATTGTGCCGGGGCAATTATTCGCTTGGCAATTGGCCCTGGCTCGCGACTATGACCCCGATCGCCCACGTAGCTTGCGCAAAGTCACCGAGACTCGTTAACGTAAAGCAACGACTCGCGCTCGTGTCAGGCTGACAAGATCCTTGACGGGCAATAAGACGTTCGCACCACGTTGGCCTGCACTTACTGCAACCGACGTGAACGATTCTGCTTGCGCATCCAGGTAGATATCAAATCCCTTGTTAATCAAAGCCAAGGGGCTAATGCCGCCAGTTTGTAAGCCCGTCAAGGCTTCAGCCTGTTCATGCGTAGCCATCTTGGCTTTTTTCAATTTGGCAGCCTTGGCCAATGCTTTCAAATCTAAGGTATCCGGCCCGGGAATGATCACCAATAGAGGTTTGCGGTTGGCATCTTCTGGCTGGACAACCAGTGTTTTGAACACCTGATTGGCGGGTAGCCCAATCGCTTCTGCCACCTTCACTGCGCTATCGTTTTCTGCATAGTCAAAGGTAAAAACTTGGTAGGTCACTCGCCGGCTATCCAAAAAACGAGTTACATTATTCTTAAATGCTGTCATAGTCCATCAATTGAATCATTGCATGAAAAAATAAAACTGACAGATACTGCTTGATTATAGCTGAGTGTAAAGGTGTTTCGTCTTAATGGAAATTCTGGGTCCATTGTTGTTGCTGATTCTCCTCTGTGGACTGGGTGTGTGGTTCTTGATTCAGTGGCGGGTACGTCGGCGTGCCCAGCGCATGATCATCGCATTCCAGAACAGTGTGCGCGGGCGCGTTGTGTTGGCGCAGCCGCTGAGCAGTTGGGGATTCACAGCCCACATCGAACCGGCACCGGAACCATTCACCCACATTACCATCACCTACCGCGTCCGATTCCACTGGGGGATGTTGGGCTGGCCTGGCCGCGCCCTCCCCAAACATGATCGGCTCGTTCTCCAGGGGACATTGCCTACCCGCCCCATGCAAGAATTACAGTGGGTACGCGGGCAGATCCCGGCGCGAGCGTTGGGCAAGGCACCCGACCAAATCTTGTGGCTACTGCATCGATTGGATTTTGTGCAGAGTGAATATGTCACACGTGGCACCAATCCGGGCGGGCTACAACATAGCTTCGGTGAACTGCAACGTCGTTTTGAGCCACTGCTCTATCAATTCACTGTTCTGGCCGAGAACAAGCCCCACGTTGTCGTTGCGCTCCAAGGCCAAAAACTCAATGCCGATGAGATTGCCGCCTTGATGGGGATTGTGCGTGGCGCAGG
>CAZMRA010000184.1:5095-10201 GCA_964568485.1 uncultured Caldilineaceae bacterium
CGAGCGGCATTATTGGCATAAAAAATGACCATGAGCCCTTACCTCGGCCAGCCGAGCATGATAAGAGCATCATGGTCATTTTTTTATCCGTCGCGAGCGCTTACTCGCTCGGTAAGAGCAATTGAATCTCCACTTGGCTGGTGGTGATAATCGGCAACAGCGCTTCCACTGTAGCGGCCAGAGCCTCCGAATCATCACCTAACAAACCAGCGCCAGCGGCCAAGCTGATGGCATGCCCCAAACGCCCTTCGCCCCAATTTAGATAAGGCAGCGGCTGGTCATTCACAGTTAGGTGGAGACCGGTCTCGTCGGTCGATACGGTCAAGCTGTTAATGTCTGCGGCCTGCAATGAAGCGATCAAATCGGGTGTCAGGCGCAAACTCTCTAAAGCACTTTGGCCGGTCAACGCAATCCACTCGCTATCGCTCATATCGGCCAATTGCCAACTTCCGTCGGCCGCATAAACAATCGGGATGCGAATTTGGGCCGGCGTGCCGACACTATCCAGGAAGTCTTGTTGAGCAGTTCCAGTATCAGCGGCGGCTGAGCCTTCGCCTGTGACCTCCAAGGGGATCAGCTCGGCCCCTTGAGCCAACGGCACCCGCACTGTAACACCTACCCCAACATTGCCCAAGACCGGCACCAGTTGCTGGAGGATCGGCGGTACACCTTCGCCCAATTGACCAGCCAAGGTTTGGAGTGCAGCCAGCGATTCAGCATCCCAAACCACAGTGGGGATCTCTTCCCCATTTACCAACAGCTTGAGTCCATCAGGCAGATTGTTGATCTGAATATGTTGGATGTTGGCGTCAGTCAGCGTCGTCACCTGCTCGGGGGTCAACTGGACCGCATCCAAGCCGGCCACACCAAAACCAGCCGCCAAGGTAGCCAGAGGTGCCCCCCCAAGGGACAAACTGCCATCGGGCTGCAGATCGATCACTAGCGCGGGCAGATCAACCGCCAACTCAGCGCCTTCTTGCCCAGCGGTCTGGCCTTGACCAGGGCGCGGGGCGCAGCCACTCAGTACCAATATCGCCAACGCTGCCAGCACAAGCCACTGCTTTAGTCGCTTGGGTTGCATGCTATTCTCCTCTTGTGGATCCTTATGGATGTTTAGTGCGGATAAGAACCAGAAGTATCTTGGGTATGAACGCCATTGTACACAGGCAGCGGACAAGTGTCAAGCAAAAAAAATCTAAAGCAAAGCGTAGGCAAGCTAATGATTTGGCATTTCTGCCGTCCTTTTTTATGATGAAGCACTTGGCATTTTAGCGCTTACGCCAGTTTTGACTGCGCATCGCCTTACAAGATTGCCATGGCGCGCAATCAGCTGTGTGTACTCACCCGAAAGGAATTCCGTGGAACGCTCTGCCGAACAGTTGCCAATATCAGCGTCTACCTCACCCTGGTTTCGAGAAAAAGAGGCCGTAACCGCCCTCGGGGATCTGGTTTTGCTGCTGACCACCGATCTGAAACGGTATATCATTACCCTACGCCCGCATCAAGAGTTTCACTGCCATTTGGGGATCTTTCCGCACGACAGCTTGCTGGGGCAACCCCTGGGCAGCACAGTGACCAGCTCATTGGGCTATGATGCACTCTTGCTCGAACCCTCGCTAGAAGATTTGATCCGTCATCTGCGCCGCGGGTCGCAGATCATCTATCCTAAAGATGCGGCCTATTTGGTGCAGCGCATGAACCTGCGCGCTGGCTCGCGGGTGATCGAAGCGGGTACGGGCAGCGGCGGCCTCACTTGCGCCTTAGCTTGGTCCGTGGCGCCCACGGGCATAGTCTACAGCTACGAGACCCGCTTGGAAGCGCACAACTTAGCCCGCAACAATCTCGAATCCGTCGGGCTGCTGCCTTATGTCCAACTGTTTCATGGCGACATCGAGCAAGGCTTCCGCCAAGAGATGGTCGACGCGCTCTTCCTCGACGTCCGCACGCCGTGGGAGTATCTGCCCCAAGCGTGGGCAGCGTTGCGGCCGGGTGGCTTTTTTGCCGCGCTTTTGCCGACCACCAATCAGGTGATTGCACTATTAGATGCCTTGGATCAACAAGGATTTGTCGATATTGCAGTAGAGGAATTACTACTCAGAACCTACAAACCGGTGCCGGATCGCCTACGACCAGATGACATGATGAATGCGCATACCGGGTTTTTGGTCTTCGCTCGCTCGGTGTTGCGCGGCGTTGATACGAGCCGCTGGCAGGCTAAAGAGCGACAACGTTATCGGGCACGGGTCCAGACCCAGGCGGAGATCGCAGCTCATGAAGAGCGGAGTGCAGCGGAACGAGCCCAAGGCGGGAAGAAATATCCTCGGTTGCCCTTGCCTGATTAACTCGACGATAACCTTCATCCAGCTTACAAAATTGTAAACTTGACAACGCACAAAAATTTGCTATAATATTGCTCTAGCAAGATGTAGTAAGTTCTACCACAGGTAAGGCTGTTGGCCGTCCGGACTTACGCACTGGGCGGCTTATTTATTTGTTGGGGACGACCACATTTTGTCCACTCGCTATTCAGCATAAACCACCATTTAGTTTCAAATTTATTTCAACGAAGGGAGTCTCCCAACATGAACGACCGCAAGCGTGGCGTTGTCAAATGGTTTAACGATCAAAAAGGGTACGGATTCATCACTCCAGAGGCGGGTGGCAAAGATGTTTTCGTACATCATTCGGCGATCATGGCGGCTGGTTTCCGCACCTTGACCGAAGGTGATCAAGTTGAATTTAGCATTCAACAAGGCCCGAAAGGTCCTTCCGCAGCCAATGTCCAGAAGGTCTAACCTTCTGAACCCGTAGGAAAGTTGGTCTTAAAGACCAATAACTATGGTTCTAAACGGGATTCGCGTATAATGCGAATCCCGTTTTTATTTTTTGGAAAGTTCAGCGGGCCGAATTATAAGTTGCAGTTGTCCTAACCAACAAAGATAAAATTGCATAATCTATCACGTTCGAATCGATAAAAGGTATTTGGAAATGTCAACACCCTACAAAGTTTTGGTGAGCGATGCTCTGCCCGAATCAGGTTTGGCCCCCTTGCGCACGGCCCCTAATATTGAGCTTGACGTAATCACCGATCTCACTCCCCAACAACTACTCGCTCAGATCCCGCAATACGACGCGCTGATCGTCCGCAGTAGCACCCAAGTCACGGCGGATGTCATTCAGGCGGGTAAGCAGCTGCGCGTGATCGCCCGCGCTGGGGTCGGCGTCGATAACATTGACACCGAGGCAGCCACGCAAGCCGGCGTTATCGTCGTGAATGCGCCTACAGGGAATACGCTTGCCGCCGCGGAACATACCATCGCCATGCTCATGGCCTTAGCCCGTATGATTCCCCAAGCCGATGCACATGTGCGCAGTGGACAATGGAAGCGCAATAAGTTTGTCGGTGTGGAAGTTCGCGACAAAGTTTTAGGTGCAATTGGCCTAGGCCGTGTTGCCCAAGAAGTTGTCCAGCGGGCCCAGGGACTGGGGATGCGCGTCATTGGCTATGATCCCTATGTCACAGCCGAATATGCTGCTCAACGTGGCGTTACCTTGGCCGATCTGGACACGGTGTTGGCAGAAGCTGATTTTGTGACCATTCATGTCCCGCTGACGCCCGGCACGCGCAACTTGCTGGATCGAGAACGACTCGCCAGGCTAAAACCCGGCGCTAGGTTGCTCAATGTGGCCCGTGGCGGTATTGTTGATGAGGCCGCACTCGTTGAGGCCATTAAGGCGGGGCATCTAGCCGGCGCAGCGCTGGATGTCTTTGAGACGGAACCGCTTCCAGCAGATAGCCCCCTTCGCGAATGCGAACAGATCATCCTAACCCCACACCTGGGGGCAAGCACGGTAGAGGCCCAAGAAAAAGTTGCTGAAGATGTAGCGCTGCAAGTGCTGGATGTGCTCAATGACCGGCCTGCTCGCTACGCGGTCAATGCGCCGATCATCCCCCCGCGCGATCTGGAATACCTGATTCCTTACATCGATCTTGCCGAGCGGATGGGTCGCTTCCTCAAACAACTCAGTACTCAGGGCCTGAATTCAGTCGAGATCACCGTCCATGGCACGCTAGCCCAATTTGATCCTGCCTATATCACCGCGGCAATCGTCAAGGGGCTGCTGGCGGATGTGGCCGAAGTGCGCGTCAATTTGGTCAATGCCAAGCTGGTAGCGGAGCGACGAGGCCTCAACCTGATTGAGATTCGCAAACAGCCAACCGATGGTCCCCATGAAGCTGCCCTCACCTTGAGCACCGGCAATGGCTCACAACCGTGGACGATCAGCGGCACCATCGTGCAGGGCGAACCGCACATCATCTCGATCAATGATCTGTGGGTGGATATTGTCGCCACCGGACATTTGCTCTTAACCGGCCACCAAGATCGCCCCGGGATCATCGGGCGGATTGGTACCGCATTGGGCGTTGCCGATATTAATATCAGCTTTATGCATGTCGGCCGCCATGCCCCGCGCACCCAAGCAATCATGATCTTAGGCACAGATGAACTTGCGCCGCCCGACTTGCTGAATCAAATGCAAGGTTGGGATGATATTGTTTGGTTGCGAGCAATTACGCTTTAACGTTCTGTGATGAGAGGTGCTGTCCAATATCACCTCTCACACGATTCCCTCGAATGACGAATCAAGAGTTTGGCATTCAGCCGCTTCTGGGTATAATCTTGCCGTTATGGCAATCCTATTGCGTCCGTCTCATCAACATCGATTTCGCCAGCTAGGTCGCTCATGGCAATTGCGCGTCCTCTTTGGCCTTTCACTTATCTGGCTGGGACCAACGCTAGCCTGTGGCAGCTTTGCCCCGCGTCCGACACCAACACCAACGACCGCAGTGGTAATTCCGGATGCCACATCAGCGGGGGCACCAAGTGAGCCCACCATCGGATTGGCCGAGGTGCCAACCGTGGAGCCCACACCGACCCCCACGATGATTCCATTACCCACTGAGGGTCCCACCCCCATCCAGCCAGCGGGTAACGTCTTGGCTGTAGGTCAACCAGCCCGGGTTGTTGCTCCTGCGGGGCTCAACATGCGGCAAGAGCCGCGTTCCGGGTCTGAGCTGATCCTGCAACTTGGGACGGGTATTCG
>CAZMRA010000185.1:0-10066 GCA_964568485.1 uncultured Caldilineaceae bacterium
GGGGTGGGCATCAAAATTGGCGCAACGCCACCAGCGTCATTTGTTCCAGTACTCTCTTCAACGACAGGTGGGGTGAAGGTTGGTTCTGGCGTTGCTGTTGGGGTCCAAGTAGGCTCTTGGGTTGGTGTACTTGTACTTGTTGGGTCAGCCAATGCAACATTAGCCATCCCTTGTAAATTCACAATCAGACTGGCAACGCTGTTTACTATGCTCCCGCTAAAGGTTGCCACCGCCCAGATCAGCAACAAGACGGCCAAGACGATCCCGCCAACTGCGGCGATTGGCCCTAAACGTATTTCACTCCGCTGCTCAATCCCATCTTGCTCTTCATGCAGAGGGACATCCTTGGGGCGATAGTCTACCGGGCGCTGCGGTGGCAAGGCCGAGGCAGCACTGGTTCCAGCCAACGCTGTAGCCAACAGAGGATCAGCAACAGCGCGGCGGCGCTCGGTCAGCTCATTGGCGTCTAACCCCAAGTAAGCCGCATAATTGCGCAGAAAACCCCGGCCAACCACTTCGCCTGGTAGCAATTGCCACTCATCAGCCTCAAGCGCTGCCAGATATTTTTGGCGAATTTTGGTCGCGGTTTCTACCTCGGCCAGTGTTGCGCCCATTGCCTCACGGCGTTTGCGCAACATCGCACCCAATTCTTGGATTGGTGGTATACCATTTGCGCCGCGACCGGAATCATTTCCATTGCCCGACGCTGTACGGCGAGAGAGATAATTCAACATAGGCCATAAGTCTACTCGATTCCTAGCCAAATCTCAACTCTTGTATTGCCAATGCAGGCTGAATTTCAAACGAGCAACAGCTAGTGCGATTTCGGATTAGCCTCTCTTGATCGGGTACAATGCAGTCAGTTTATGGTCTTGAGGAGCAAATTGTGCGGTATCGGGTATTACAACGGATCCAGCAACTACTAGCGGTTCTTAGTGTGGTGGTGCTCATTAGCATTGCCTTACTGGTAGCGCGTCTAGCTGGAGCCTCGATACCCGTGCTAGATCGCTGGATCCCCCAGACCTTTGTCAGCGCTGCTTTTGCCAAACAAGTGATTTTGATCAGTGGTCATGCTGGGTATGATTCTGGCGCGGTCTGTACGGATACGGCGGGACAAGTCCTGGTAACGGAAGCGGAGGTGAACGCTGCGGTCGCCGAACGAGCCGCCCAACTATTACGTCGCGCCGGAGCTGATGTGTTAATTTTAACTGAGTTCGATCCACGCCTCCAGGGGTTGCAAGCCGATGTCCTGTTGAGCATTCATGCCGACAGTTGCATTGAGGCCAGCGGCTATAAAGCGGCCCACCATACCAACTCGGCGATTCCGGCCATTGAAGCCCGCTTGGTTGCCTGTATCGACCAACATTATCCGCGCGTGACGGGGTTGGCCCATCATCCCAACACCATCACCCACGACATGACCAATTACCATGCTTTCCGCCAAATCGACCCCCAAACACCCGCAGCCATTATCGAATTGGGTTTCCTAGGGGGTGATCAAACCCTGCTGGTGGAGCGGCCCGATACGGCTGCCCAAGGAGTGGCAGAAAGTCTACTCTGTTTTCTGCAAGAGGAAAGTGAGCCAACCAATGGTCTTGAAGAAACAACCTACCTACAGTGATTTTAACCGCCACCAGTCGGCAGATGTGCTCGCTGTTGCCATGATTTGGAATGCTGCCTGTGGCTCGGAATTGAGCATCTCAGAGAGATTTGTTCGCTATAACACAACACCCAGCAACGGCGTCATCCAAATTGGTCGCTTGGCCTATCTGGATGGAGAACCAGTGGGCTTCGTACTGGCGAGCCTATTGCAAAACGAGCCGAAAGTTATGTCGGCCACCACTGGCTGGATCGATGCGATTGCAGTGGTACCCGACGCCCAACAACAACAGATCGGTCAGACACTTTTGGCTTGGGCTGAGGAGTGGTTGATCAGCCAAGGCTGTGAACGGGCCGTTGTTGGCAGCAGCATTCGGCCTTTTGCACCTGGGGTCCCGGTTACACTTGAAAGCCTACCATTTTTCCATGCACATGGCTATACAAATAACACACTCGTATGGGATATGGCCGCGAATCTTAGCGAATATACGCCACCGGCCAATTTGCGTGAGATCCCCGGTGCGGTGCGGCCAGCACAACGCAGCGATGCCGATGACCTCATGACTTTTTTGGAGCGCGAATTCCCTGGTCGTTGGCGCTACGAATTCAGTGAATTTCTGCGGCAGCCACAAGCGCGCATCTCCGATTATATGCTGCTCTGGACAGAGCGTGGCATCGATGGCTTCTGCATCCTCCATTTTGAGGATTCACACCAGCCGATCGAGCGCTTCTATCCCTACAGCTTGCCCCGCCCTTGGGGCCAGCTCGGCTCTGTTGGGGTGAGTGCTGACCTCCGCGGGCAAGGATTTGGCATGGCGTTGGTTGATGCCGGCCTGCGACGCTTACACGACAATGGGATCAACGGCTGTGTGATCGACTGGCTCGTGATTGTCGATTTTTATGCCAAGTTTGGCTTCACCCAGCTACGCTCCTATCAGCAGATCAGCAAGGCCTTACGCACCTAACTCTGCCCCGAAGTCTGCGCCAGCGAGGGCTAGCTATTCGCTATGTATCAACTATAAAACAAAAGGCCGAGCAATCTTCAACAGATTCGCCCGGCCTTTTTATAGCTAGCTACAACCCAACGACCATTTAGTCATCGAGTTCGATTTCGATGTCGGAGATATCCTCATCGGCGCCGTACTCGAAGTCCAGATCGTTGTCGTCTTCTTCGTCTTCATCCTCATCGATATCGATGTCGATGTCAGCATCATCATCAGTTGCGCCCAACGGCGACAAACCCAACTCGGTGACACCGGCCAACAACTCGCTCGATTCCAGATCGGCGTAGTCGATATCGCCCAATTCCAACTCGTTCTCGTCGGCTTCGAGTTCAAAATCTTCCCCGTCGTGAACGCTGATATCGGGTAGGGGCTCATTGAGCCAGGGGCGACGAGCCGTATTAAAGCCAGTCCCCACCGGAATCAATTTACCGATGATCACATTCTCTTTCAAACCACGCAGATCATCCGTCTGACCGCGAATTGCCGCTTCAGTCAGGACCCGTGTTGTCTCTTGGAAGCTGGCTGCTGCCAAGAAGCTTTCGGTGTTGAGCGCAGCTTTGGTCAACCCCAAAACCATCGGAGTTGCCCGGGCAGGTTTACCACCCTTGCTGACCACGGCATTATTGATGTCGTCAAAGCGGAAGCGGTCGACCAGTTCACCCGGCAAGAATTCAGTATCACCCGTACCGGTGATCGCCACCCGACGCATCAATTGGCGCAAGATCACTTCAATATGCTTGTCGTGAATGTTCACGCCCTGGCTGCGGTATACACGCTGCACTTCGGCCAACAGATAGAGCTGAGCAGCTTCGCGACCTTGGATGCGCAAAATCTCTTTCGGATTCTTTGCACCTTCAGTCAGCTGATCACCAGCTACCACCTCGTCGCCCTTGTCCACGCGCAAGCGAGCCGTCGCCGGAATTTCCGTTTCCCAGACCACCTGATCTTCACGGCGGATCGTCACCAAGGTATTGCCATTCTCGGTTGTTTCAGGGAAGGTCTCACCTTCCATGCCAGCCAAGATGGTCTCTTCCTCACCCTCGGCGTCTAAGCGTCGGGCAATGATCGTATCTTCTTGGACACGATCAGCTTCGGTGACCAGCACTTCAAAGCCTGCTGGAACCTCAACTTCGCGCCGCTTGAGTTCAGTCCGGCTCACCTTGAGCATCCGGATCTCGCCATCCCAGTAGATGTCCACCGTACCATCGATCTCACTAATAACCGCTTCACCCTTGGGATTGCGGGCCTCAAACAACTCTTCGATACGGGGCAACCCCTGCGTGATGTCATCGGTACCGGCCACACCACCAGTGTGGAAGGTACGCAGCGTCAACTGCGTGCCGGGTTCACCAATCGACTGGGCAGCAATAATACCAACTGCTTCTCCCATCTGGACCTGGCCACCTCGGGCGAGATCCTCACCATAGCACTTTTCGCACAGACCAAAGCGTGCTTCGCACACCAGAGCGCTGCGGACATAAGCCTTGGTGACCCCATGGCGACTCAAGGTCGATAGCGCCGCCTCATTGAGGAGCGTATTGCGCTCGAGTACAACTTCCCCCGTCTGTGGATCGTGTACCGGGCCAGCCAAATAGCGCCCAACAATCCGCTCGAAGAAAGTTTCGCCCATGGATTCGGACTCTTTGGTATCGATCCAGATCCCAGACGGTGTTCCACAATCATCCTGCGTGATGATCACATCTTGAGCCACATCGACCAACCGACGGGTGAGATAACCAGCGTCTGCCGTACGCAGAGCGGTATCAGCCAACCCTTTGCGGGCACCGTGCGTGCTCAAGAAGTATTCCAGAGCGGTCAGCCCTTCGCGGAAATTGGAACGGATCGGGAGGGGAATAATGCGCCCATTCGGGTCAGCCATCAAACCGCGCATCCCAGCCAACTGACGGATCGGGTTGATACCACCTTTGGTCGCACCAGAGCGAGCCATGGCGCCCAATCCTTCCGCGGGATCCAACAATTCTTTCACGGCATCGGTGACTTCATCAGTCGCCCGGGTCCACAATTCCACGGTCTTGTTATACAACTCTTCCGAGGTAATCAAACCACGGCGATATTGCTGCTCGGCCCGCTCAACCTCGCTGGTTGTGCGCTCCAAGATCAACGACTTTTCTTCAGGCACCCGAATATCGCTGACTGCGATGGTGATACCGGAACGGGTCGCATAGCGGAAGCCTAGATCCTTAATGCTATCGACCAAATCCGCAGTCACCTGACGGCCTAGCTGCTTGTAGCAGCGTGCGACCACCGTATCCACGCCCTTACGATCGAGCACCTCATTGACGAACCACAATTCCTGCGGCAACGCACGATTGAAGATGATACGCCCAACCGTTGTGCGGAGTAGCCGCTCTTTGGGCCAGAGCGCCCCGAGTAAGCCCAGGCCGCGGAGTGCTTCACGGGTCTCATCCATGCCGGATGTAGTCAAGCTAGGCACTTTGGCAATGATCTCACTTTCGCCAAAGGCATAGAGATCCATCAGCTTGCCAACGAGACCAACCCCGTGTTCCTTGAATGCGTTCAGCGCGTCGTCCGAAAGTTGCAGATCTTCGATCGGCATCGTATCGAACTTTGTGCTAAAGCGCACCATGATCGGCTGGCGTAACTTGATCTGCCCCATGTCGTAGGCGTATTCCGCCTCATCCATGCTGCCGAAGACTGGAATCTTAGCTTCGTCTCTAGCCTTCTCTTCAACCGTCAGGTAGTAGACGCCCATGACCATGTCTTTGGAGGGACCCACCACCGGGTCGCCACTGCTGGGCTTAAGCAAGTTTTGCGTCGCCAGCATCAATTCGCGCGCTTCCTTGACCGCCGCATCACTCAACGGCACGTGGACAGCCATCTGGTCACCGTCGAAGTCAGCATTGAAGGCTGTACAGGTGAGGGGGTGCAACTGAATAGCGCTACCCTCGATCAAGACGACTTCGAACGCCTGGATACCCAAGCGGTGCAGCGTCGGCGCACGATTCAATAAGACCGGGCGCTCTTTGCAGATATCTTCCAGCACGTCCCAGACTTCGCTGCTCTGGCGATCCACCATGCGCTTGGCACTCTTGATGTTGTGCGCATAGTTAAATTCTACCAAGCGGCGCATGACAAAGGGCTTGAAAAGCTCCAATGCCATCTTCGTAGGCAAACCGCACTGATGCAACTTCAGGGTCGGGCCAATCACGATAACCGAGCGGCCGGAATAGTCAACACGTTTCCCTAGCAGGTTGCGGCGGAAGCGGCCTTGCTTCCCCTTGAGCAGATCGCTCAAGCTCTTCAGTTTGCGCTTACCGCTGCGGCTGACTGCCCGTCCTCGTCGCCCGTTGTCGATCAAGCTATCGACGGCTTCTTGCAACATGCGCTTCTCATTGCGCACGATCACATCCGGAGCACCGAGCTCCATGAGCCGCTTGAGCCGGTTATTGCGGTTGATCACGCGGCGATAGAGATCATTCAAGTCACTCGTGGCAAAGCGACCACCATCGAGCTGCACCATGGGGCGCAGATCAGGCGGAATCACCGGTAGCGATGTTAAGATCATCCACTCCGGTCGGTTGCCACTCTTGCGGAAGTTCTCAACAACACGCAAGCGTTTGGCTGCCTTTTTGCGGCGCTGCTTGCTGCGTGTCGTCCGGATCTCCCGGCGCAACTCTTTGGACATCTTGTCCAGATCGATCTTGGCCACAATATCGCGCACCGCTTCGGCTCCCATTGCCGCCGAGAAGACATTGCCCCAGCGGTCAGAGAGTTCACGATAGCGGGTTTCGGTCAACAACTGCTTTTCTTCGAGCGACTTCAGATCTTCCAGATCGCGCTCCATTTGGCCGCGCAATCGCTCGACTTTCCCATCAATATCGCCGCGCAATTCCTCGATCTTAGTGCCGAGTTCGCTGCGCAGATGGTCGCGCTTGGCGGAAATCAGCAACCGAATGTCAGCCTTCTCTTCATCCGATTCGGTCTGCAAGCTGTTCAACTTCTGCTGCACCAAATCATTGATGATGCCGACATGATCCTTCGAGATAGCACTTCCGGCGGAAATAACCACCTTGTCGGTCCAGCTCAGCGTGCGATCTTCGCTGGCTTTTTGACCAATGCGATTCTCGACCCAGACCTGCAGGTTTTGCGCCTCGCTGACGGTCTTCGCAATTGCCTCGTTGATTCGTTCGTCAAGTTCGGCAATTTCGCGTTCTTCTTCTTGATCCAACTCGCTGAGTGCACTTTCGAGTTGGCTCTCTAGATCACCGAGCTCGCCGGAAACTTCACCTTCGATCCGCCCGATGCGCATTTGCAATTCTCGCTCGTGTCGTTGGATCGCTCGGCTGCGCGCATCCTCATTCACGTTGGTGATGATGTATTGAGCGAAATAAAGCACTCGCTCAAGGTGGCGCGGGCTGATGTTGAGCAGCAACCCTAAACGGCTTGGCACACCTTTTACATACCAAATGTGGCTTACCGGTGAGGCCAATTCAATGTGCCCCATGCGTTCCCGCCGCACTCGGCTTGGGGCAACTTCAACCCCGCACTTGTCGCAGACGATCCCTTTATAGCGGACGCGCTTGTATTTGCCGCAGGCGCATTCCCAGTCTTTCATCGGCCCGAAAATGCGCTCGCAAAATAGACCATCACGCTCTGGTCGCAACGTGCGATAGTTAATCGTTTCGGGTTTCGTTACTTCGCCATAGCTCCATTCTTGGATCTGCTCTGGCGAAGCAAGCGAGATACGGATGGAGTCAAAATTCTTTACTTCCATAAGTTCGCACTCCTTCTCAAGTTGACGATGGACGGCTGACCACCAACCATCGGCCTAGTCTCTCGTCGATCGTCGACTACTCCACGTTGCGACCCATCGGGCTAGGAACATTCAAGCTAAAACCAAGTTTCGGCAGACGCTCTTCGCTGTCCTCTTTGCCGAACTGGATGACTTCGTTCTTTTCGTTGATCACTTCAACGGCCAAGCCTAAGCTCTGCAACTCTTTGACCAAGACTCGGAAGCTCTCGGGCACACCGGGGCTTTGAATCTCTTCACCCTTGACGATTGATTCGTAGGTGCGTACGCGACCACTGACATCGTCCGACTTGATCGTGAGCATCTCTTGCAGAATGTGCGCTGCGCCATAAGCTTCAAGCGCCCACACTTCCATCTCACCGAAGCGCTGACCACCAAACTGGGCCTTACCACCCAAGGGCTGCTGCGTGACCAAGCTGTAGGGGCCGGTGCTGCGAGCATGGACCTTGTCTTCGACCAAGTGGTGCAGCTTGAGCATCTGCACAACGCCGATCGTCACGGCGGAATCATAAGGTTCGCCGGTCTTCCCGTCGTAGAGTCGTTGCTTACCGGTGATCGGTAGCGGCCAACCTGTCTCCCAACTCAGGGCTTCGGCAGCCTGGTGCAACTCAGCGCCACTCAAGTTCTCATCAACCTCACGCCCGAAGCTCAGCATCCATTCGCGCAAAGCCACATCAATGGCATAAAGATTGGACTCAGTGGTTACGCGATGCTCCAGATACCCCCCTGGCAGGACATTGTCGGGCTCATAACCCTTGTCCTTTAACCACTCTCGCAGGCAGGATTGACGGGCATACCCCTCATCATCATATAGCCGTTCAGGGTCGTATCCGCGCGGTTCCAGCCAATCGAGCAAATAGATCCGTCGAGCATCAGCATCATCTTGGAGCTCGCCAACCTCAAGGTTAGCTTCTTTCAGCAGCTTCCAAGCTTGTTCTGTGGTCTGTTTCCAAGCGTGGTCAATTAACCAAGCGCGGGCCAGTTCGGCCTCAAGCTCTTCCTCTTTGGCACCATCAAAGACTGGCGTCTCGGCCATAAACCCAAGCCGGCTTGCCGCCCAGCCCAAGTGCGCTTCGAGGATCTGACCAATGTTCATACGACCGGGAACACCCAGTGGGTTCAGAATAATGTCCACCGGCGTCCCATCGTCCAAGAAAGGCATATCTGCCACTGGCACCACTTTGGAAATGACACCCTTGTTCCCATGGCGGCCGGCCATCTTGTCACCTTCGGTGAGGCGACGGCGCTGTGCCACGCTGACACGGACAATCTTTTCCACACCAGCAGCCATATCGCGATGCTCGTCGCGGTCAAAGACTTTTACATCGACCACCTTGCCGCGTTCACCATGGGGCAAGCGGAGCGAGCTATCCTTAACTTCGCGAGCTTTTTCACCAAAGATGGCACGCAGCAGCTTCTCTTCAGGGGTCAATTCGGTCTCGCCTTTAGGCGTGATCTTACCGACCAAGATATCGCCGGGCACCACCTCGGCCCCAATCCGAATGATGCCATCCTCGTCAAGATCCTTGAGGGCATCTTCACCCACATTGGGAATATCACGCGTGATCTCTTCCGGACCGAGCTTAGTCTCGCGGGCTTCGATCTCATGCTTTTCAATATGGATCGACGTATATTTATCGTCCTGAACTAAGCGCTCGCTCACCAAGATGGCGTCTTCGAAGTTGCCACCTTCCCAGCTCATATAGGCGACGACCACATTCTGGCCGAGGGCCAATTCGCCACCCTGGGTGCTGGAACTATCGGCCAAGACACTGCCCTGCTCGACCAAATCGCCCTTAAAGACCACCGGGCGCTGATCGATACAAGTGCTCTGGTTCGAGCGATTGTACTTGCGTAGACGATAGAGCTGGCGAGTGCCGTCCTCTTCTTGCACAATAATTTCGTTGCTGGTAACACTCACCACTTCGCCAGCTTTGCGAGCGGTTAGCACCTGACCGGAGTCGATAGCGGCTTGGAATTCCATGCCGGTACCCACCACCGGAGCATCGGGCTTGATCAGCGGCACAGCTTGGCGCTGCATGTTCGAGCCCATGAGCGCCCGATTGGCGTCATCGTGCTCCAAGAAAGGAATCAAGGCTGCCGAGACACCGACAATCTGCTTGGGCGAAACGTCCATAAAGCGCAGACGTTCGGGCTGTTCGAACATAAATTCTTCAGCGTGGCGAGCAGCTGGTCGCTGATTTTGGAATTCACCAATGGCGTTGAGCTCGGTCGAAGCCTGCGCAATTGACGCTTGTTCGTCCTCATCGGCAGTCAGATAAACCACATCACGGCCAGCGAATGGCTTCACGCGAACAGTCGCCAGACCAGGAACACCGCGTAACTTTTCCAACAATTCAGCATCCACAACGGTGCCGCGCTCGGCAATTGTATCTCCCGTTTTGGGGTCCACGATATCAGCATTCAGCTGGTGATTCAGCAGTTCGTCCGAATCGACCGGCAATTCGTTGTACACCCGTCGATAAGGTGTTTCGATAAAGCCAAAATCATTGACACGCGCAAAGCTGGCCATCGACCCAATCAACCCAATGTTGGGACCTTCCGGTGTTTCAATCGGGCAGATACGGCCATAGTGGCTAAAGTGAACGTCGCGCACATCAAAGCCAGCGCGTTCACGGCGCAACCCGCCAGGGCCCAAGGCGCTGAGGCG
>CAZMRA010000186.1:0-1242 GCA_964568485.1 uncultured Caldilineaceae bacterium
TGGCCGGGTAGCGCGCCAAGATATTGCTGCGCCAACGCAGTCAGCGTCTCAGTGTCAAAATTCCCGACAAAGACGAAGGTGAAATCATCCATGTCGGCAAAGCGCTCTTGATAGATTTCGTACGCACGTTGGGGATCAATCGATTCAATATCCGCAACGGTGGGGGTGCGATAGCGCAAGTTATCACCATATACAGCGCGATTGGTGGCATCGCTCAACACATTAATTGGGTCGAGCAGCCGGTTGCGCAGATCGGTCACCCATTGGGTCTTGACCGCGGCAAAGCTGGCTTCATCAAAGCGGGGCTGCGTTGCATAGAGATAGATCAATTGGAAGAGCGTCTCTAAGTCGGTGGGTGAGCTGCTACCGGTGAAGCCCTCATCAATGACGCCAATGTAGGGCGAAACCGTAGCGGTATTGCCAGCCAATAGATTATCCAGCGCCGTTTGGTTTAGCTCGCCCAGACCACTTTCCGTCACCACCAGATCAACCAACCAACCTTCCCAATAATCTTCATCCGACAAGAGCGAACGGCCACCGGGACTGGTGGCGGTGAAGAGCACCTCATCGTTCTGGAAGTCCGTGGGTTTCATCAAGACGCGTACGCCGTTCGCCAATTCAAGCATGGTGATGCCCAAATCTTCCAACTCACTTTGTGCAGTGATCTCCGCCGGCGGAGGCGGTTCTGCCACCAGCGGTGCATCCACGACTTGATCCACATAGGGCTCGATGGTCGTATCTTGGACATCGCTGTAAATCGCCGCAAGGTCCGTTTCGCTGGGCAAGGTGACCGACTCACTTGCCGGTGCGGTGACAATCACCACCCGATTTTCGCTAGCGACCAGCTCATCCACCTGGGCATTCACTTCAGCGAGGCTGAGTTCTGGCAACAGCGCCTGGGCCAGTGCGTAATCATCCTCGGCGGAGGTACTGGCATCCCCAGCTAAAAACACATCGGCATAATAGTTGGCCCAGATTGAACTATCGGTGTCATTGCGTTCGTTGTAGTTCTGCTCAAAAGAACGCAGAACAGTTCGCTTGGCGCGTTCTAATTCGGTCTCGGTAAAGCCATGCAGCCGCACCCGCTCGATCTCCGTGACCAGCGTCTGCAGACCGGTGACAATCCCATCATCTGGCACCTGCGCATAATAGTAGGTGACTTCCAACGGGCGGACAAAACTACCCTGCGTGGCATAGGCCAGGACAAAAGGCGGGTTGGCTTGGCGGCCCAATTCTTCTAAG
>CAZMRA010000186.1:1252-10013 GCA_964568485.1 uncultured Caldilineaceae bacterium
TCATGAGATAGTCTTGAAAATTCCCGACATTTGTGAAAGGTTCGGCGGAACGTTTGATATAGACTTGGATTTCCGTGGAAGGTTGTTCAGGATCGCTGATCACCAGATAACGAGGCTCTGCATGCTCAGGGACCGTGAACTCGGCTCGTTCGCGCGGCTCTTCGGGCACGGGTAAATCATTGAAGCGCGCTTGAATCGCAGCCTCGGCCACATCCAGATCAAAGTCGCCCACAGCGACGATGGCCATCAGATCGGGCCGGTACCAATCATCGTAAAAGCGTCGCACCGTCTCCACGGGCACCGTGCGCACCACCTCAGGGTCGCCAATCGGCAGGCGGACAGCATATTGCGAATCGCCCATCAACACCGGCAACATCTGGCGCAGAATCCGCCCACTGGCGTTGGCATCACCCACGCGCCACTCTTCGATCACCACCCCACGCTCTTTCTCTAACTCGGTGGGGTCCAAGGTGGCATAGGCGGCCCAATCTTCTAGCACATCGAAGGCACGCTCCAAGACGGCCGGATCATCCGTCGGCACTTGCAACTGATAGACAGTCTCATCAAAGCTGGTGTATGCATTGAGATCGGGGCCAAACCCCATGCCCAAGCTCTCCAAGAATTCGATCAGCTGGTGCTCGGGGAAGCGCTCGGTACCATTAAAGAGCAAGTGCTCTAACAGGTGAGCTACGCCAAGCTGATCCTCATCTTCCAGCGTAGAGCCTGTGTTGACGGCTAAGCGCAATTCAGCGCGGCCAGCCGGTCGCTTATTCTGGCGCAGATAATAGGTCAAGCCATTGTCAAGCTTGCCGACGCGCAGATTGGGATCACTCGGCAACGGCGCATCTAAGGCCAAATCGAGCGGGGGAATGGTGCTGCTCGCAGGGGGGATGGTGCCATCATTGACCAGCGGTCGTTGGATTGGTGTACAGGCAGCCAACACGAGCGTGAACAGCAAAAGGAGGCGCAGCACACGATGGTTCATGGGGAGGCCCTTTCGGCTTGTAGAAAAATCCTAAAAACACGAATGTACAAGAAGTCAGGCTCCTTGCAGAAACCTGACTTCTTGCAGCGTATCTACCTTCACTCAAAACCGCTAGAACGCAGCCAATGCTAATGGGCTTAGCATGCGCCACAACCGATTTCGAGCATCTAACTAGACTTCCATCACCAGCGGCAAAATCATGGGACGGCGCCCAATTTCACGGCTAGAGAAGGTCGTTAAGGCATCTTTGATCTTGTTTTCGATGACTGCAGCCGGCGCCTTCTTGCGCAAGACATCTTGCACGACATCCTGAGCGCGGCGGATCAACTCTTCGTTGTCGCGGACATATACAAAGCCCCGGGTGATGATTTCTGGTCCGTAGATAATGCCACCATCCACTTCATCGATCGCTACCACACAGACCATAAAGCCATCTTCGCTGAGGTGACGGCGGTCGCGCAAGACGACATTGCCCACATCACCTACGCCCAAGCCATCGACATACACATGGCCGACGTTGAATTTGTCCCCGCGGCGACCGCGAACCTCTTCCCCGCCGTCGAAATAACCAAATTCCACCACTTGACCATCTTCGATTACAAAGACATTGTCTTTGGGCACGCCGGTCTCTTCAGCCAAACGGCCATGCAACACCAAGTGCCGGTATTCACCATGCACGGGGATGAAGAAGCGCGGGCGCACCAATTGCAGCATATAGCGATAATCATCTTTGCCGCCGTGGCCGCTAACATGGACATCCCCCAAGCCATGATAATAAACATCTACGCCCTGGCGGAAGAGATTGTCCACTGTGTGGTTGAAGAGTTCTTCGTTCCCCGGGATCGGCATGGCACTGAGGATCACGGTATCACCCTGGCGCAGCGAGATTTGGCGATGATCACCCACACTCATGCGCACCATCGCGCTGGTCGGTTCACCTTGGCTGCCAGTGGCAATCACCACGACTTCTTTAGCGGGCAGTGCTTCCATCTCTTGTGCATTCAGCAGGTCTTCTTGCTGAATATCCAGATAACCAAGCTGGATGGCGATCTTGACATTGTTCACCATGCTACGCCCAACCACCCCAACACGGCGGCCATGCTTGCGCGCCACGTTGATGATCTGCTGGACACGACCCAAGTTGCTGGCAAAGGTCGAGAGCAAGATGCGCCCTGGCGCATTGCTGAAGATCCGGTCCAACATCGTTTCCAGTGAGCGTTCACTGGCCGTGCGTCCCTCTTTTTCAACATTGGTGCTGTCGGCCAACAGGAGCAAAACCCCTTCATCACCCCAGCGGCGCAATTTATCTTCCTCGGTCGGTTTATTATCCACCGGGGTTGGATCAAAGCGATAGTCGCTGGTGTGGATTACCCGCCCAGCTGGTGTCTGCACTGCAACGCCGACACTGTCGGGAAAACTGTGGCTCGTATGGAAAAACTCGACCTCAAAAGGCCCAAGCTCCAACTTGTCAGACTCGGTGATCGTTTGCAGATGAACCTCGCCCAGGAGCTTGTTTTCTCGCAACTTGCCTTCCAACAGCCCACGGGTCAAGGCAGTGGCATAGACCGTTGCGTCCAAGCCCTCCTCGACCAAAAAGGCCAAGCCACCGATGTGATCTTCGTGACCGTGGGTCAAGATTACCCCGCGCACCTGATCCAGCCGTTCCAGCACATACGTTGCATCGGGGATCACCAGATCCACGCCGTGCATTTCGCTCGTCGGGAACATCAGACCGGCATCAATAATCAAGATATTCTCGCCGCTCTCCAGCAGGAGCATATTTTTACCGACTTCCCCTAGCCCACCTAGGGGGATCACACGCAAAAGCGGGGATGTATTTGCCTCATCCCCGGTGTCACTACCATTTATATTACTGGTTTGACTCATCCAATAACTCCTTAAACTTTCATCAACTTAACAGTATCTCTCTACTGCTACTCTCTCTATCACAAAAACAGGAAGACTCACGACGTCTCCTGTGTCGTGCATGGTATAGGCTTCTGGGACCCAACGCGGGTGTAACTCGACTATGCCATCATAGTCAAGCAGGTCCGGTATCCATAGCCGATTCTGCCAAGCTCGGTCTCGTCTCACAACTGTTCAAGCGGAACCTAATTGTGCCACGTCATCACAACTTGGTTGTGATCTACAGTGGCCCACGCCCAGAGCGGCCATTGTCGACGATTGATATGCTCAGCATCGCAAGTTGGTCACAGCGGGGAAACTGAGTGGATAAAAGACGGCCCATTAAGAGGCCGAGGCTCATCGCGACAACAACTTAACCTATAGTATATCATCGATTGAGTTCGTCGTCTAAATTTTCTTGGGAATACTCTCTTTATCCAGCCGACTTTATCCAGTGGTATAATCGCCTCGATTCGCAGTGGAAACAAGTATTTTGAAAGGGTAGTAACGGGGAATGGCCCCAACTTTTGGGCAACTTTTGAGTGAACAGATGCAGCGCGTTGGCATTAGTGACAGCGAGCTCGCGCGAGCAATTGGGGTACAACGTCAAACCATCTTTCGCTGGAAAGAAGGGCTTGTGGCGCGCCCGCGCGAACGGAACGATGTGTTGAGGATTGCCCAAAAGTTGCGCTTGACCGAGCGAGAGCGCGATCAATTGTTGCTGGCGGCTGGCTTTGCGCCAGAAGGTGCCCTTGACGAGCAGCAGCCAATCCTGCCAGTTCAAGAACTCCCCCCGGCAGAGGAGAGTGGCGAGGAGACTGCTGCCACCATTGAATCCGACGCAACAGCCCAGATAAGTCAGCCGCTGGTTCTAGAACGTTCGCGCGATAAACGATGGCCACTCTTTGGAGTCTTGGGCCTCCTCATCGTCCTCTTAGTGGCCGGTGGCTTGGGGCTTCAGCGGTTTTTGCTAACCTGGACGCCGACGCCCACCATCCAACCCCTGGTCTATCCAATGGCAGCAGAAGATGAAATCTTATTGCTGGTGGCCGATTTCACCGGGTATACCAGCCAGCAGTTTAATATTGCTGGCCGCATCAGCGAAGCACTGGCCTCCGAAATTGAACAGCGAGCTTTGGTGAATGCCCGCGTCGCCCACTGGCCGCTGCCGATCCGCGATCCCGAACAGGCGCAAGAAGCCCTGATGGCGGCCCACGCCACCTTGATCGTCTGGGGAGAATATGACAGCGGCCGGGTGCGCGCCAATCTTACCCTGAGCGAGGCACTCCCCACGAGCAGGATTGACTTTGCCCTCACCTCGGCGGACGATCTAGCGACGACGATCAACGAAGCCGTGCCGGCTGAAGTCCGCATGTTTGTTTTGCTGACGATTGGCAACCTCTACCCGCACTATCCGCTGGATGATTTTTATAGCAGCGCGGCCGCCACCTTCCGGCAAGCGCTCGAGTTGCAACCTTCGCGGCAAAGCACGCGGGCCCTGCTCAACTTCTACTTGGCCCTGGCTGTTTCACAGGCTGGGACCTTACCCGCCATTGAAGAAGCCATCAATCACTACACGCAAGCAATTAACCTGCATCCCCGCCTGTTTGATGCACTCTACAATCGCGGTACGCTCTGGCTGAATCGAGCTTATCTGGTTGAAGCTGGCTCGGTTGAGATCGAAAACAGCTTGACGGCCGCGATTGCCGATTTTGACCAGACCTTGGCCCATCGCCCGAATTATGCCAATGCCCAGCTCAACCGCGGAATCGCCTACTACGAGCGGCAAAATGCGGGTGATTTAGCCGCTTCTCTGCAAGATTTTGATCGATTTATTGAACAGCAACCAACCGATCTGCGCGGCTATTACCACCGAGCGCTAGCCCTCATCCGGCAAGGCGACAATGAACGCTGGGTAGCGGATCTAGAAACCACTTTGAACCTTTCCCCAACCTATGCTTCGGCTTATAACGCGTTCTGTTGGGGATATGGATTGGCTGAAAAACCGGAGCTCGCCCTGCCCTATTGCGAACAAGCCGTGGCGCTCGATCCTACAGGAGCCAGCTATGATGGGCAAGGGATAGCGTTGGCCCAATTGGGACGTTACGACGAAGCCATAGTCGCGCTGGAAGCCTATCTCGCCTGGTTACGCACCTTACAGCCGCCCACCCAATACAATCGCCTACGCGGCCCTCAAATCAGCCAGTGGTTGGCGCAACTACGCGCTGGTCAAAATCCATTTACCCGCGAAACCTTAGTAACCTTGCGCTGATCTGAGCGTATACTAAGAGAAAATCGAAGAACACACCATTTACTTGCGAAAATGTAGGGTATTCGAGATTTTTGGAACCCCATAAGGTAAAATCGGACCCAAAAGCTTACATTTCACTGACTAATTATTTAAATCGTAGAATCTGTCTCTCTGAAAGCCCTTTTGGAAGGGTCTGTTCTTTCTAACGATTTGACAATTTGACTCATCTGCGATAGATTCCAAGCAGACTACCTTAATTGTTATTAAGCGCCTTATTCATTGCGGTCAGGAGGTTTCTTTACGCGCAAAACCTTCACTCATCGAGCAGCCGCGCGAATAAAGAGGGGGAATATGTCAGGATCTTTAGAGCACGTCTCTGCGAGTGGAGAAACCATCAACACCGCTAGTGAAAGCGAGACTCAAAACGCAGATCTTGAAAAGCCTTTTATCCAGGAAGCTCAAAAGATTTTAGTGGTTGACGATACCAAAGACACGCGTCACCTACTTACCATGCGCTTAGAACGAGAAGGCTATCGAGTATTTGCTGCGAGCCGAGCCGCCGAAGCACTCGAGATTGTCAAAGAACAAGGCCTTCCGCATCTCGCAATCTTGGACATCCTGATGCCAGGCATGGATGGTTTGGAGTTGGCCAATCATCTTCGACGCATGGGCGATCTCCCTATCATCTTCTTGTCGGCGCTTTCAGACCCTGATGTGAAAACCGATGCGATCAACCGGTACGCCGAAGACTATATCACGAAGCCCTTTCACTTTGGCGAGCTACTTGCTCGGATCCGGCGGATTTTGCTGCGTACCACGACTGAGCCCCCCGCCAGTCCAGAAGAGATGATTGATGAGCGGCTGCGCATCAATTTTGCTCAGCAATTTGTAATCGTAGATGGGGAACGTGTCTCGCTGACCCCAATCGAAAATCGGATCATGCATGTGCTGTTCAGCCATCGAGGTCGTACGATTGCGCCGGATCTCCTGTTGGCGAAGGTTTGGAGCCCGCATCAAAAGGGATCGCTAGAATCTTTATGGGTGCATGTACGTCGATTGCGTGATAAAATTGAGCCAGACCCAGATAAGCCACGCTACTTGGTAACCCTACGCGGTCAGGGTTATTGTCTCTTGCGTCCAGAACAAGTCACGGCGCCAGACGACAAGTCAGCCAGCGAATCGTCGACGTAATTACACTCCGTGCTGTTAATGCTAACTAGCAATTTCATAGGTGAATTTAGAGTTGCTGCTGTGCGGAGCACGTAGCATGCAGCAGCTTGCAGGATGCTGGGAGAAGCTTGGTGGCTTAGAGCAAGAATAGGCCACAAAGCAGCTCAGCTTGCTCTGCATTATGACAGTAATACAAAGTTCTAGCTTACTAACGGTAATTTTGCTGACCCATTGTATTCGGCAAGAATAGTCTTCTTGTCTAGTCAGCTCTGTTATGGTGTCACTTCCCCCGTAGCTTAAGCTAGAGCTAGCTTTTCAACTTTATTCCTCTAACAGCACCGCCTAAAACTTGTCATAGATTGTAAGATTTGTATACAAGGCGCTCACATTATCACTTTTCAATCTATCTCTCGATCAGCGACTAGCTAGATCAACAAGTACGAGGGCCTCCATCTGTTCCGGGCTTAACCTTGGCCCCTTAAGTCAATACGATATCAACAATTTTTTGGTAGTTTCGCCTAACGCTGAACGGCTGGACTTCGGAAGTCCTCAGCTAAGATTTCACCTGGCAGCTCGTTGTCACTAACACCGCTTTTCGGGTTGGAGTGGAAGAGGATTACAAGCGGAACAGTGTTCTAGGCGGGCACTCAACAAAATTATTCAATCAGGCAGCTTACTTACTGTTCTTATTTACTAACCCACTTAAAGTAGACATAAGTTAAAGTCGCAGCGTGTCATGATTGCAGAAGGAATTCTGCCAAAGCTAGCCATATGAGCAATTCGATTAGTGTGCTGATCATTGAAGACGAGAAAATTGTTGGCGAAGCGTTGCGGGCCTTGCTTGAAGAGGCCGAGGGCATCGAGGTGATTGCCGAAGCCCCAAACGCTGCAACCGGCATCGCAATGGCGCGGCAATACGAACCAGATGTCATCTTGGTCGATCTCCTTCTGCCTGACAAGTCGGGTATTCAAGTGATCGAAGAGATCATCGCTGAAAATCGGTCTGCCCGGATCTTGGTGTTGACAGCCTTCTCGGACGATAGCCGCGTCGCTGCGGCGTTTCAAGCTGGTGCGTTGGGGTATCTCTTAAAGACCCAAGCCACCACCGAATTGGTCCAAGCGATTCAAACTGCGGCCCGCGGTCTTTCTTCGCTGCACCCAGCGATCGCTACCAAATTGGTGCGCCAATTAAAACGCCCAGTTGAAAACTCACCGAATGAGGTTGCACTGAGCGATCCTGAGGAGCGGGTCTTGGTATATGTGGCGCGCGGCTTGACCAATCAAGAGATTGCCGAAGAGCTCAGCATTAGTCTCTCGATGGTCCGCACGCACGTCAGCCGGATCCTCAGCAAGCTAGCCTTGGAGAACCGGACCCAAGCTGCGATCTATGCGCTTAAAAAGGGATTGCTCAGCTTAAACGAAGTGCGGATTGCACCGAGTGCTACTCGTGAGGCTGGTCAGCTCGACCCAAATCATTAAAGCAGCCAGCGCCATACCCACCAAGTTGCCATGCCAACAACAATGGTCAAGAGAATATTTTGACTGCGCCAGGCCACTAGCCCGCACAACAGCGCAGCAATTAAGGCTGGGTTCTGCCAGTGAAGGGCAAGCTCCCCGTTCGGGGCCAAGATTGCAGGCGTGATGATGGCGGTCAGGACTGCAGTTGGAATAAACTCCATAGTGGCGCGCACACGCGGGGGGATGGTTAACCGGCTGACAAAGGCCAATACCGGATAGCGACAGGCAAAGGTCACCAAGGCCATCCCACCCACCAGCACAATATCAGACCAACTCATTCTGCCTCCTCGCTGTTGGCACGGAGCGACTTTTGCTGTTGACTGGCAAGTGCACCGGCCAGCACGCCCAACAAGGTCGCTACAATTAACCCCAGTTGATTGGGCAATTCACGCAGCGCTAAGGCGCTGACACCAGCCACCAAAGCACAAAGTATCATCGGACGGCTACGCAAAGTCGGAGCGAGAATCCCAAGAAAGGTGGCCACAAAGGCAAAATCCAATCCCCAGCCTTGTGGATCCGGGAGCGCCTGGCCGGCCAATGCGCCAACATAAGTCCAAATCTGCCAATTGACATACATGGCACAGAGCGAACCGGTGTGATACCAGTGCCGATAAGGTGAGCGATCCGGCTGCTGGTAGCGGTTGATCGCCACGACATAAGTTTCATCAGTCAACCCAAACGCCAAAAAGGCCAACCACTGCTGAGACAGCCGTTGCAAGTAAGGTGCCAATGAAGCACCATACAACACATGCCGCAAATTGATGACCAATGTCGTCAGGACAATCACTGGAATCGCCACTCCACTGGCAACCATGCCGACCGCAATAAATTGCGCCGCGCCCGCATAGACAAAGGCCGAGAGCGCTGCCGTCGTCACCAGCGAGAGGCCACTAGTGATAGACATTGCCCCGAAGATCAGACCAAACGGCGCA
>CAZMRA010000187.1:0-8544 GCA_964568485.1 uncultured Caldilineaceae bacterium
GTCGCCGGTGATCATATCCTCCAGTCACATCAGGTTGTATGGCTCCATTGCCTTGGCCAGACGGATCGCATCCAGCACGGTGAAACCTGGCCCACAATCGAGTGCCAAACCTACTTCATCGCCCAATACATTTTTCATGGCTTCGACGCAGGCGATGATATGCTTGAGGCCCTGTTCGGTCAACATGCCGCTATTGGTGTAGCGGCCCGGTGCCCGCACATCGCTGTAGAAAAAGTTGGGTACCTCGCGGACCATCTGGCTGTGGTAGGCGATGCCTTGTTTGATGATGCTAAAGCCTTCGGGGCGCTCTTTCATTTTGAGGATATTTTCCGCATACGCTTCGGGCGACTGGTCGCGCAGCGGGAAGCGGACGGCTCCGTTGTAGACGCGCACTCGGTCGCGGATTTTTCCCCCCAGCAACTTGTAGATCGGCAAACCCGCGGCTTTGCCTGCAATGTCCCACAGCGCTACTTCGATCGCGCTCACCGCGCTGCCCCACGGCTTGAAGGCACCCAGCCGGCGGATCTTGAGCATCACATGCTCAACATTGGTCGGGTCTTCACCGATGATTAAGTCGCGATAAAAGAGGACGTGGGGCACCAGGTAAGACTTGGGGAACTCGGCCTGACCATAACCATCGATGCCTTCGTCAGTGGTGATACGCACCACGGGGTAATTGCCAATCAAGGCACATTTGAGATCGGTGATCTTCATAATGAATGGTTCCTCGTTTCCTTTGAATCGTTGATGTGAGTGAGCGGGTGTTATCATTGCCCATTGGGACGCTGAGTGCGCTAGGCAAGCAATGCTATCATACCAAAAAACAGCGTCGTTCAGGATTTCACCCCACCCGTTGCTAAAAGCGGAAACCTGACGATTTCCCTACGAAAACTCAGCGAAATTGGAAATAAAGGAAAAAAAGACCCATAATCTTACGTTTTTCTGAGTGTTATCAGTTTATAGATTATTCTGTTAAGCTGATCGAAAGTAAAATTGGGTTGCTAGGAGGCTGTGCTGGCACGCGGCCAATCGATAGCGAGGACAATGCATGACGAAGATGAAATTGCAGAGTCGGCTAGCCTGGTGGTGGGTGGTGAGCGTTGCTCTGAGCCTCTTGGGGTATGGACATGCAGGGGCATCTTCCAGCTCAATAGGTTGTGGAGGTCAAAATCCACCTGTCACTCATGCGGCATATGAACAACGTGTGGTCGAATTAGTCAACGCTCAACGAGCGAGTGAGGGATTATCGCCACTTAAGTTGAACGTTGAGCTCAGCAATGCGGCGCGTTTCCACGCAGTCGACATGTATGAAGATGACTACTTCAAGCACGACACGTATGATAAGGTAGATGGCGCCCTGGTTCTAACCTGCCAATGGTTTGAACGGATCCGCTCCTATCTGCCTACCGGGGCCACGGGTGAAAACATTGCCTGGGGCTACCCTTCACCGGAAGCGGTGGTAGAGGGCTGGATGGCCAGCCCAGGTCATCGCCAAAACATCCTCGGCGACTATTGGGAAATCGGTGTTGGGTATTATGAAACGGTTTGGGTACAAGATTTTGCCCGCCACTCCCAACGCTTCCCCTTGCTCATCAATATGGACGCTGCCGTGACGACAAGTCGCCAGGTGACGCTCTATTTGTATGGCGACTGGGATGAGATGCGCCTACGCAACGACGGCGGCGAGTGGAGTGCTTGGCAACCCTTCCAGCGCGAACCCACATGGCAATTGAGTGGTAATCCAGGGCTGCGGCGTGTTGAAGCAGAGGTACGCAAAGGCGCCTCTACTTATGTAAGCAGTGACGAAATCGAATTACAATTGAATGAGTCACCTACACCAACCCCGACGGCTACACCGACGCCTGTACCCACTTCAGCACCTGCTTGTAAGAATACCTGTTTAGAGATCAAAGTGAATTTGGAAGGGCGTTCCAACCCGCCCAGCAATAGTTGGGTTATTCCCATCTCGGTGCAACTCTTCCCCCAACCAGCGAATCCAGGCCAATCCCCAGTGCTTGAGGTTGAAACAACAACCAATGCCTATGGCGTTGCCACACTGTCGGACCTCACCCCCGGTAGTTATCAGATGTTGATTCGCGGGGCGCATACCTTGCAGCAGCGCGTGGCCCTGAACCTGGCAGCAGGTCAAAACAACATCCAGATTGGCCCTCTGCTCGAAGGTGATATTCAAGTCAATAATAAAGTCGATATTTTCGATTTTTCACGGCTTGGCTATTTGTATGCGCAATGCGTTGGGGATACCGATTTCGACCCGCAGGCCGATCTGAATCAAGATGGCTGTATCAACCAGGCAGACTTGCAACTTTTGCAGACCAACTTTGGTGCCCAAGGGGCCGCAGACTTGAGCCTTTCGGCCGCGGCGATGAACAACGATCCCACTTTGGTGGTGACCAATCGGGCCCAAGGCGAGGCATTTTCCTTGCTCTTAGAAGTCGATGAGACGGTGGTGGATCCAGTCAATGCCGCAGCACTCCATTTAGATTTTGACCCCACGTTGCTGCGCGTTGCCCAGGTTATTACCCATCGCCAGTTTACGACCCAGCTATTACGTGACATCAACCAGCAGCTCGGCCAAATTAATTTTGCGACAGGGGTTTTGGGGGAAGGCGTTGTGGGGCCATTCCCATTAGTTGAAGTGCGTTTTGAAGTTCTAAAGCCCTTTGAGCAGACTGAGCTGCGGCTTGTCCGCAACGAGAGCCGCAATACCGAACTGGCTACCGGTGGAGATTCACTTCTGATGCGCGTGCCTGGCGGCTTAGAAACGTTGTTCCGCCTCTCTGAGCAGCAAATGCCCGATTCCATATCGCTATATTTGCCCCTGGTTCAAAAGTAAGTACTGACCAACAGACGATGGACCACCCTTGTGCGATCCATCGTCTGTTCTCTTTCCTCGCGTGTACAGCCGCACTGGCTTGTGATATACTCCTCTCAACCATAGGTGCTCACGCTCCATAACCGGACGAATCCGCGGACACAGAACCTCAAAGATAGCGAGCAGGGGCGATACTATGGCGCTTAGTTGCTCCGTGCCTGCTCTGAATGTTCGTGCACAGGTTTGGATGAGGATGCGTAGCATCAGAGTAGATACTTCATCTTCTAAAAAATTGAGGACAAAAGGGATTATTGAATGACAACTCGAACTGCCGCTGCGGCTCAAATGATCCGCCTGACTGGCCTAATCGCGATTATTCGCGGTAATTTTTCGCGCCAACAAGTGCTCGGTATTGCTGAAACGCTCCTTGCCAATCAGATTACCGTCGTCGAAGTCACGTTGAATACCACAGGCGCTCTTGAGTCGATCAGTGCGCTGCGTGAACAATTCGCCAGCCAAATGTTGATCGGCGCGGGCACCGTGCGCACCGCTGAGCAGCTCCAATCCGCTCTGGCCGCTGGCGCGCAATTTAGCGTCGCCCCCAATCTGGATCTGGAGACGGTGGATACAGCCATTGCCAATGATGTGCTGCAATTGCCTGGTGTCTTTACCCCCACCGAAGTGCAGAATGCCTTCTTGGCTGGCTGCAAGATGGTCAAACTCTTCCCCTCGGAAATTGTTGGTCCGCGCTATCTGAAAGCATTGCGCGCACCCTTGGATGACATTGAGCTCGTCCCGACCGGTGGGATTAATCCTCAGAATGTCGCTGATTATGTGGCCGCAGGCGCGGTTGCCGCCGGCATCGGCAGCGCCTTGGTCACCGGCCCCACGCAAGATCTGAACGATCTGGCTGTTCGCGCCCAAGCCTTGCGCGCCGCGTGGGATGCCGCAGTAGAACAATAACAGAATCAAACGAACGCGAGACAATCATGACCAATCCAAGATTTGAGGTTACCGCCATTGGCGAGGTGATGTTGCGCTACAGCGTCGGGGTCGGTGAACGATTAGAGCGAGCCCAATCTTTGGCGATCCATCCCGGCGGGGCCGAGGCCAATCTGCTGGGCTCTTTGGCGAGCCTGGGGCGTCGCTGCTCCTGGATCAGCGGGCTCCCGAAAAACCCTCTCGGCAAGATCATCGAAAATCATCTGCACCTTTCCAATATCGATACCGGCGGCGTTGTCTGGTTCGACGAAGGGCGCGTTGGCACCTACTATTTGGAATTTGCCACCCCACCACGGGCCACCCAAGTCTACTACGATCGGGCGGATTCGTGCGCGGCCCGCTTGCAGCCCGAACAGATCGATTGGGATTACACGCTCGACACCCGCTTGATCCACCTGACGGGCATTACCGCGGCCATTTCGCCGGCTGGGTTGGCGACCACGCGTGAAGCCATTCGCCAAGCCAAGGCCCGTGGCGTTGCTGTGAGTTTTGATGTCAACTACCGGGCCAAGCTCTGGTCCGAAGAGCAAGCACGCAGCGTACTCACCCCCTTGTTCCAAGAGGTCGATATCCTCTCGTGTGGGCAAGGGGATGCCGCCCGCATCTTCGGGGCCACCGGCGCTCCGGAGGATATCTTGCGCCGCTTGGCCGACCTGAGCCACGCCAAGGTGGTGATTACGTCGTTGGCCGACGAGGGCGTGATGGCCTGGGATGGCGAGAATTTCTACCATGCACCCGCTCGCCCCGTGCAGATCATCGATCGGCTGGGCGCAGGTGATGCCCTGGCCGCCGGCGTGATTCACGGTTGGTTGGATGGCGATCTGCAAAAGGGGCTGAATTATGGCACTGCGCTGGCTGCGCTCTGTCTCAGTATGCACGGCGATGTGGTGATCACCACTCCTGAAGAAGTTGCCGCCGTAATGGCCAATGGCAGCGGCGGTTTGAATCGCTAGGTTATGTTCTGGCTTTTGTCAGTAGCCTGATTTCAGGCCAAACGAGTATGTGAATGGCGATGGATCCCCCTGTTCCCGGTAGGCGCAATCATGACCACAATTCTTTGCTTGGCAAGCTATTTCAAGGGTGGTCGTTTTTTAGAACAGTGCAAGCGCGCGGGCTGTCAGACAATTCTGATTACGGTGGAGAAGCTGAAAGATGAAGCGTGGCCCTGGGAGGCCATCGACGAATTTTTCATGCTGCCCTTCGCTTCGTTGAATCACCAGCCCGACATCACCCATGCGATCTGCTACTTGGCGCGTGACCGGCAGATCGACCGTATCGTGGCCATGGATGACTACGACGTGGAGATCGCTGCAGCCCTGCGCGAGCACATGCGCCTACCGGGAATGGGGGAAAGCACGGCGCGCTTCTTCCGCGATAAACTGGCTATGCGGGTGCAGGCCCGCACCCAAGGCATCCCTGTCCCCGACTTTGTGCCCGTCTTGAATTACGCCCAGATCCGGGACTTTCTGGCCCGGGTGCCCGCGCCTTGGGTGCTCAAACCCCGCTCCGAGGCCAGCGCCATGGGCATCAAAAAGCTCCAGCATGCCGATGAACTATGGTCGCTGCTGGACGAACTGGGCGATCGCCAATCCTATTATGTGTTGGAGCAATTCCTGCCCGGAGATGTCTATCACGTCGATTCGATTGTGATTGACGGGGAGGTCGCCTTTGCGCGCAGCAGCAAATATGGCCAGCCACCGATGACGGTCTACCAGGGTGGCGGCGTCTTTGTCACCACGACCTTACCGCCCGGCAGTGAAGAAGATGTCGCCTTGCAGGAGCTGAACCGCCAGTTGATCGCGGTCATGGGTATGACGCGCGGGGTGACGCACGCCGAGTTTATTCGCAGCCAGGCCGATGGACGCTACTATTTTCTGGAGATCGCCGCTCGCGTTGGCGGCGCGGGGATCGATCTGATGCTCGAGCATGCCAGCGGCATCAACCTGTGGGAAGCCTGGGCCGACCTTGAGATCAGCCAGTTGCGGGGTGAGGACTATCACATGCCCACGCCACGCGATCATCACGCCGCGTTGATCGTTTCGCTGGCGCGGCAGACCTGGCCCGATACCAGTGCCTACAACGATCCAGAGATCGTGTGGCGCATGTACAAAGCGCATCATGTGGGGCTGATTCTCGCCTCGCCCTCTGTAGACCGTGTGCAGACATTGGTGGATGCGTACCTGCCGCGGATTGCCGCCGACTTTGCCGCCAGCGCGCCTCCGTTGGACCGTCCACCGGGCTGATTTTTGCTGAAGTGTATTACTGCTATTGACGAACAAGGGAGAGTTCTATGTCAGACTTGACTGCCTTATTACAAAAAGATCAAGACCATCTACTCCACCCGCTGCATCACCCTTCCGCTCACGACAATCCGCTCATCTTTGAGCGGGGCGAAGGGATCTACCTTTACACCACCGATGGCCGGAAGGTGATCGATGCTTTTGCCGGTTTGTGGAATGTGAATATTGGCTATGGCCGCAAAGAATTGGCCGAAGCCGCGTATAACCAGCTCGCTCAATTGGGCTACTGCTCCAGTTATGCGGGTTCGAGCAACCGCCCAGCGATCGAATTGGCAGCGAAATTGGCTGGTTTTGCCTACCCCGATCTCAACACGACTTTCTTCACCTCCGGTGGGGCGGAATCGAATGAGAGCGCTTTCAAGACCGTGCGCCATTATTGGAAGCGCCTGGGCAAGCCGAACAAGACCAAGATCATCGCCCGCACCAATGCCTATCACGGCATTACCCTGGCGGCGATGAGTGCCACGGGCTTGAGCGCTTACTGGCCGATGTTCGAGCCGCGCGTGCCCGGCTTTTTGCACATCCCCGCGCCGTATGAATATCGCTTCCAGGGCGAGATCAAAGAGGGCGAAACGTTGGGGCAAGCCGCAGCCCGCGCGTTGGAAGAGGCCATCCTGCGCGAAGGACCGGACACGGTTGGCGGCTTTATTGCCGAACCCGTGCAAGGCGCCGGTGGGGTGATTGTGCCGCCGGACGACTACTTCCCGCTGATCCGCCAGATCTGCGACAAGTATGATGTGCTGCTGCTTGCCGACGAGGTGATCACCGGCTTTGGGCGCACGGGTGAATGGTTCGGCCTCAATCGCTGGGGTGTCCAGCCCGACATCATGTCCTTTGCCAAAGGCATCACGAGTGGTCACCTGCCGCTGGGTGGTATTCAGATCCACGACAAGATCCGCGAGGTGATCATGAATGCGCCGGCCAACGAGCGCTGGATGCACGCCTATACCTATTCAGGCCACCCGACCTGCTGCGCGGTAGCACTGGCCAACATTGCCATTTTGGAAAATGAAGGCTTGGTTGGCAATGCGCAGGCCATGGGCAGCCGGTTGTTGGAAGGGCTCAAAGCCTTGCAAGTCGAGTTTGACGTGGTCGGCGATGTGCGCGGCCTTGGCTTGATGGCCGCCATCGAGTTTACGAGCGATCGTGCCACCAAAGCGCCCGCCAATCTTGGTGAGAAAGTGCGAGCGGCTGCTTTGGAGCGCGGCGTGTGGACGCGTGTCCTCGGTGATGTGCTCATGTTCTCGCCGCCGCTCAACATCAACGCCGAGCAAGTCGACACGGTGCTCAACGTCGTTGGTGAATCGATTGCCGCAGTGACCAAATAACGACGCACGATATTCTTCGCACAGCACACAAACCCACAACGAGAAATTTCCGCCCCCGATCTCTGCCCTTAGCGGGGAGAGATCGGGGGCGGAAATCATGAACATCCCCGCAGCTCTGATTTTGCTAGCCTCGTTTTACCAATTCGTCAGCGAGCCATCCAAGCGGTAGAAGTGGGGTAATTCGGCCATCTGGAAGGGATACTTCTTGGCGGCTTCGCGATCGAATTCAATGCCTAAGCCGGGCCGCGTGGGGGCTAGCACATAGCCATCTTGCCACTCGGGTTGGACCGGCACTACATCGGTGAGCACCGTGCCGGTTTTGCGCGGCTGTTCTTGCACCCCGAAATTGGAGACGGCCAAGTTGAGCTGCAAGCAGGCCGCCGAGGAGACCGGCCCCAGCGGATTGTGCGTCGCCATCTTGATGTAATGGGTTTCGCACCAGCCCGCGATCTTTTTGCTCTCGGTGATGCCACCGCAGATGCAGAGATCGACGCGTGCATAGTCGATCCACTCTTCTTCGATCAATTCGCGGAATTCCCACTTGGAGCTGAACTGCTCGCCCGCCGCAATCGGCACATGCACCCGCGGGCGTAGCGTCTTGAAGGAATTAGGGTTTTCCGAGCGCAGCGGATCTTCAATAAAGAATGGCCGTGCCGCTTCAATCTCGCGGCAGAGCCAAACGGCATCCGCCAAGTCGAGCCGGGTGTGTACGTCGAAGGTGATTTCGATCTCGTCGCCCACTGCCTCGCGCACTGCATAAAATTGTTTGACTGCCGTCTGCACCGCTTGGCGTGGTTCGAGAATATTGCCTTCTGACGGCAAGCCCCAACGGACGAACTTCCAGCCTTCTTCCTTGGTCTGCAAACAGGAATCGATCAGCGCTTGGATGTCATTGCCACGGTCCACGTTGTGCGGATAGCAGACCACCTTATCGCGCACTTTGCCGCCGAGCAGTTGGTAGATCGGCACGTTGAGCGCCTTGCCCAAAATGTCCCACAGGGCAATGTCGATGGCCGAAATAGCCGAGCCAATGATCCGCTGCGCCGGGAAGAAACCACCGCGATAGAGCAGCTGCCAAATA
>CAZMRA010000187.1:8554-10012 GCA_964568485.1 uncultured Caldilineaceae bacterium
AGTAGTTCATAGACGGGCAGGCCATAACGTTTGCCCTTGATGTCCCAAAGTGCCTGTTCGATTCCCGAGATCGCGCTCATCAGGATCGGCCCACCACGATAGAAACCACCGCGATAGAGCAGCTGCCAAATATGCTCAATGCGCATCGGGTCTTGGCCGATCAACAGCGGTTTGAAGTGCTCAATCGCCCCCATGATCGCCAATTCGCGCCCGGTAATGCCAGCCTCACCCACACCGTAAATGCCTTCATCGGTGTCTACGACGACAAACAAAAAGTTGCGAAAGCCACCCCACACCGGGTAGCATTCAATATTGGTAATCTTCACTTGATTCCTCCACACGCTATTTTTGGTAAAATATGGGTTGGTGCGTGCTGTCGGTTTATCGCGTTGCACCAAATTCATCATATCATACGGTGATCAATTGCAGGCCTCTCCACCACGTACGAATTGTACAAGCTGCACATTGACACCAATCGTCGCTTCATACAAAGGATAGAACACCATGGATTTAGGATTAGCAGGCAAGGTTGCGATTGTGACTGGCGGAGCGTCCGGGATGGGCGCTTGCGTCGGACAGATGTTGGCCGAGGAAGGGGTGCGTGTGATCTTGGCTGATATTCAGGTCGAAAAAGGCAACGCAACCGCACAGGCCATTATCGACAAGGGCGGCAGCGCTCGCTTTTACGAGGCCAATGTCTCGGTGCGTTCCCAGGTCGATGCGTTGATGAATAATGTGATCAGCACCGAGGGTCAAATCGACATCCTCTGCTGTATTGCCGGGCCCGGAGCCAGCAGCGGTCAACTTGACACAACCGAAGAGGAATACGATCGGCAGTTGAATGGGCATTTGCGCGGGGTCTTTCATTGTGTGCAGTCGGTCTTGCCCCACATGATGGAGCGGCGCTATGGTAAGATCATCAACATGGGCTCGTTTACGGCCTACGGCGTGCTGCCGGTGATCCCGGCTTATAGTGCTGCTTTCGGCGGCATCATTAGCTATAGCAAATCCGTTGCGCGTTTTGCCGCGCCCTATAACATCAATGTCAACACGGTTTCACCGGGCAACATCTACACCCCAATGACTGCCGAATGGTTGAATCAACCGGGCAAGTATGAAGAACTTGCTGCTTCCATTCCGATCCGCCGTGTCGGTGAACCAGAAGATGTGGCTGCTGTTTACGTCTTTTTGGCTTCGGATCGCGCTCGCCATCTGGTAGGTGCGGATATCAACGTGAGTGGTGGCCAGTTGATTTATTGATCGCGACTTCCCAGTACTGTGCGTCTATTTGTTGGTACTGTGTAGCGTGCGTGGTCTATTAGGTCCTTTGGCCGATTCTGTGCATAATGGGGCAATCAGCTAGCTTCTGAATCAAATCTTGAAGCTCTTTCGCCACAACCAACTGGGCGATTTAGTGAGTCACAGTAGTTATTGTTCTCCTAAACTAAGCGCCTATCT
>CAZMRA010000188.1:0-6839 GCA_964568485.1 uncultured Caldilineaceae bacterium
CACTAGCCCCATGTCCAACACCGAGCTTAATCATGGAGACCCTGCTGCAGGGCAATTAAATTTGCGTGCAGAGTATAGCATACGCGTGTTAGGACGGCCAAACCGCTCGATTGGTTCCCCATTAACTCAGCTATGGCTTGCGCCGAGGACGTGGTGCCCCCTCGTAGGTGGTGTTAGAGGTCGCACGACTGCCGCGATAACCAGGGGCTATAATGCCACAGAAGCGGCAGCGGCGCACATCAAACATGCGGCTGCGCAACCAGGGCTCGATCTTCTTGGGCTCGGTTGTGGTGGTGATCACCGTGGGCAATTGGGCATTGTACCGATAGTTAAACAGTTGATAGAGTTTTTCTTTGGCCCACGGCGTGGCGCTTTCGGTACCCAAATCATCCAAAATCAGCAGCGGGGTCTTTTTGATCTCATCAAAGCGGCGGTCATATGACGTTGCCGCTTGCGGGCTAAAGGCCGAGCGCAGATGGTCGAGCAAGTCGGGCGTGACAATGAACATGGCTTCGTGCCGCTGGCGGCTCACCAGATCATTGGCGATGGCGGCGGCCAGATGCGTTTTGCCGCAGCCATTGACACCAGCCAAGACCAGCCAGCCCTGTGGATCTTGCGCATAGGCTCGACAGGTCTCGTATACCTCCTGCAAATTCATCCGCTCTTCGGCGGTGAGGTCAGCACGTCGAACATCAAAATTGGCAAAGGTCTGCTCTTGATGCAGGTTCAGCGAGCTCAGATCGCTCTGCAAAGGATTGCTGCCCGCACGGAAATCCGGTGCGGTGATCACAAAATGGGTAATCAAGCGTTGATCCAACAAGCGGCTGCGCAGCCGTGGCTCCATCTCCTCCAAACGCTGATTGGTCGTGATCACAGTGGGCAGCTGGGCGTTATAACGGTGATTGAGCAGTTGAAACAGCTTCTCTTGGGCCCACGGGGTCGTACTTTGCGCACCGAGATCATCCAAAACCAACAGTGGGGTACTGCGCAGCTCCTCGAACAGATCGTCGTAGGCAATCTCGCTCTCTGGGCGATAGGTCGTCCGCAGATGGTCCAGCAGATCGGGCACGACCATAAATAAGACCGGTTCGCCCAGATCTAAGCGGGCGTTGGCAATGGCGGCGGCTAGATGGGTTTTGCCACAGCCATAGACGCCAGTCAGCAACAGCCAACCTTCCGGCTCTTGAGCATAATGGGTGCACGTTTCGTAGGCGCGGCGCAGGTTATGTTGATATTCAACTGCATAATGGCCCGGTTCGGCGATAAAATTCTCAAATGTCAGCCGACGCAATACCTCCAGATTCCCAATCCGCTGGAAATTGCGCAAGCGCCGTTCAAGGCGATCCTGTTGGCGGCAACGACAGGGCACGGCTTTGCCAAATTCAGGATGGCCCAGCGGCAAATCGGGTACAATATAGCCAACCCCGCCACAAATCGGGCAAGCTTCAGGCGCTGGCGAGTCTAAACGAATCGCGTCCGAGTTGCGCATGGCAGCTTTTGCCTCTGGATCAGCCGAGGATGACATCGGAGAATTCATCGGGAAGGTAGCTGCGTCGCCGCTGGGCTTCACTATCTGGGCCAGACTCTTCATGATTTTCACCCTCCTTCCCTTCGGTCTCCCACCGTTTCAAAATGGTTTGAATATAGCGTAAATGGCGCTTGTTGCGGCTGACTGCAATCTCAAAGGCTTCGGTGACCCATGTCGGCGGGTAACTCTTTTCCAAATCGCGCAATTGATCGGCAATCAGCGGGGTCAACAAGCCAATATTTTGTTCATACAGAACAAAGAGATTGGGGCGCTCCACGCGTAGCCGAGCCTCATCGGGAATTGCGGCTTGCAACTCCTTTAGCTTGCCCTGGCGGATCAACGCGAGGGTCTGCCGGCCTTTGACGGTATTGATAAAATACCAATCTTCGACTTGAACGACGGCTTCGCCTTGCTCATTGGTGCCATCGGTTTCGATCTCTAATTTCAGCAACGTATTGCGAGAGACAGCCCGCTGCAGCGCATCTTCGAGGGTCGCTTCGGGCGTGCGCAGTTCGTTATGCAGCCCTAAGCTGCGTAATAGAATCTCATCCGCCCGCAGATCCGCCCCGCGCAGATAACGCAACTCACCACTTTGCTCATTGAGCAGCCAGAAGCAGTGCAGCGTGAGCTTGAGCTCGGCCAAGTCGTCGATCTGCGGCAACAACTCGCTGAAAAAATAATCTGGGATCACGATTGACTTCATCTTGGTATCGGGAAAGCCGATAAAGCCAAGCGAATTTATACTCATCAGTGACCACTTCTCCTTCAACCCGCTTGAATCCCCCTATCAGAAGATGGCGGAGATTTTTAATACTCCAACTCGGTACGTTGGATTTCCAAATCACGAAATTGGGTCAATTCCTTGCGGAAATAGAGGCTGACCGTGCCAGTAGCACCATGACGGTGTTTGGCCACCAAGACATCAGCAATGTTCTGGCGATCGGTATCTTCGATGTAATAATCTTCGCGATAGATAAACAAAACCAAATCGGCATCTTGCTCGATGCTACCACTTTCGCGTAAGTCAGAGAGCATAGGACGTTTGTCAGCACGTGCTTCCACGGCGCGACTCAATTGGCTAAGCGCCAAGATCGGCACATTGAGTTCACGGGCCAACGCTTTGAGCGAGCGGCTGATGTAGCTGATCTCCTGCTGACGATTGTCGTTGCGTCCGCCACTTTGGCCAGTCATCAACTGCATATAGTCGATCATGATCATATCCAGCCCATGCTCAGCATAGAGCCGCCGCGCCTTCGTGCGGATCTCCGTGACGCTGACTGCGGGCGTGTCATCCATATAGATGTTGGTGCTGGCCAGCATATTGGCCGCTTCGAGCAGAATGGGCCATTCATCTTCTTGCACGGCCCCGAGGCGCAAGCGGTGGCTATCGATGCCGGTTTCCATGGAGAGCAAACGTTGGACCAATTGGTCGCTGCTCATTTCAAGGCTAAAAACAGCCACACGGGCACCAAATTGTTTGGCGGCATTTTGGGCAATGCTAAGCGCAAAACTACTTTTGCCCATACCGGGCCTCCCGGCCAGAATGATCAAGTCACTCTTTTGCAAGCCACCCAGCAACCGATCCAACATCGTAAAGCCGGTGGGCACGCCCATCAACTGGCCTTGATTGCGCGAGAGAAAGTCGATCCGATCCACCACCGTCGTCATGATGGCAGAGACCGGCACCAAATCGCGGTGAATCCGGCTCTCGCTAACGCCAAGAATGAGCTGTTCGGCCCGGTCAATCACATCATCGACTTCTTGGCTCTCATCGTAAGCCATTTCCGCAATCTGACCGGCGACCCCGATCAAGCGCCGCAGAACCGCGGCCCGCTCGACGATGCGGGCATAGTGATCAATAAAGAGTGCGGTGGGCGTACTGCTGATCAGATCGGTGAGAAAGGCGGGACCGCCGATCTCCTCTAACTGCGAACGCCGTTCCAGTTCATCGACAATGGTCACAAAGTCCAGCGGTTCGCGTCGCTCATTCAGGGTGAGCATGGCGGCGTAGAGCCAACCATGCCGTTCCCGGTAAAAATCTTCGGGGCGCAAAAAGCTCGCCACCTTGATAATCGCATCAGGATCGATCATCAGCGAGCCCAATACAGCCCGTTCGGCTTCTAAATTTGCCGGAATACTTTTAGCGGGAACCTCTAGATCACGCATGACCACCAAACCATTCGATGTGCAATGTTTGCACTAGATTCAATCCGTAACAACAAAAACATGGCTATCAACCACATTCCAGAGCAACAAAGGTGAAAAAACGGCGAAGCCGCCGTAGCAGCATCGCCGTTTCTATGCGCCTAACTCAGCCCTGGCTTGCGGGTAAGCGTTCCTGCCTACCAACAGTGAGCTTAATTCCCTAGTAGCTTATCGAGATCCAAGCCTTCGACAAAATCCTTGAACGCGCCAAGATCTTCGGTGCCGCCCTCTTCTGGCTCATCCAACTCGGAGGGAGCAGCGGCCATGCCCAGATTTAACTCTTCTTCGGGTTGCATCCCAGCGTGTTCCATGACCTCGTCGGCCACATAGATCGGGGCACTGGTGCGCACAGCCAGTGCGATGGCATCGCTTGGTCGGCTATCGATCTCCAGCGTATCCCCATCGACATCGAGCACAATGCGAGCGAAATAGGTGTTTTTTTCCAACCCATTAATAATGATATGTAAAACTTCAGCGCCCAGGGTTTCGATCACATTTTTCAACAGATCATGGGTGAGTGGTCGGGGCACTTCCATCCCCTGCAGTTGCAGAGTAATGGCATCGGCCTCATAGGGCCCAATCCAAATCGGAATCAGTCGTGGGCCGCCTTCCTCGCGCAGAACCACCACACGATTTTGCGACATCAGACTGACCCGCACACTTTCGATCTTAACCTCAATCATTATTTATCTCCCGCTGCTCTACACACCTCTCTGGAATGGAGCGGGCTGCATCAGCGGATGCCGCGCTGTCCATCCAGCCCTTGCGTCCTGAGGTAGAAAGATTATAGCACAGCTCCCGATGGCTGCAAAGTGTCTTTTCTTCCTCAATAGGCATGAACTGCCGTCGGCAGGCCCAAATCTAGCGGTCGTTCTGTCATCGTCTGGTGGGCAAATTTGTCATTTGTGGCAAGACGCGATAGAATAAGCCCGATCACAAACGGGGAGTAGCGCAGCTTGGTAGCGCGCTTCGTTCGGGTCGAAGAGGTCGGAGGTTCGAATCCTCTCTCCCCGACTTACAATCGCTTCGTCATCCCACAAGGGGCAACGAAGCGATTTTTGTTTTGGGGAGATTTTCCTTTGCTAGGTCGGCACTTTATGGATGCGCGGCTTTGGCCTGGGCAATAATGTCCCGGAGTTGCGCAAACTGGCCAGCTTCATGCATCAACCCCAGTAGATAGGTGCCGATTGCATTCAGGTTGCCCACGCGTTCGGCAAAGGCTGGTGGCAGCGTGCGATAGGTATTTAAGTGGGGCTGATCCGGCCAAGCATTCAGGTAAGCCTGGCGGATGCGGCGGCTTTCTTCGAGGCGTTGCAGGCAACCAGCAGTGGTGGTGATGGTCGTCCACTCGGTTTCATAGCGCAGCCGCGGCTCAAATGCATAATCGATCCCCCTGGCCAGAATCGAGCTGACTGCCGCATTTTCTTCACTAGAAGCCGTTACATGGACGACAAGATGCGCCACATTCCAGCCAATGCCCCCTTCCGCTTCGGGGTCGCTCGCAATGTGGACCACATGATGATCTGCCAAGTCGCGGATCAGCGACACCATTTCGTCAATTTGTGCATTATTCGCGACTTGAAGATCAGCCAGCGTTACATCCGCGGCGAGATCGGCAAGTTTGCGCTGACCATTAAATACGTCTGTGAAGTCGATCACGCTCTCTGCTCCTTATCTCTCAGTAATGCCCAAAGCGCTGAAAAACCACAGCTTGTACAGATCCCTTCGTTGATCGGAGAGATCTATGCAAGCTGTGGAACGAATTACGAAAGATTTCCTCCAGTGACCTGGAGCATGCGCGGCTGATTTAGTTTGCGCTCAACTCCACCAAATCGGCAGATTTTTCCCCTCAAAGAGCGGATTGGTCTTATAGTAGGGTCCTGGTACAAAGGGAAAGCGCTCAGCGATATCGTCGATCAATTCCACACCATAGCCCGGTTTGTCGGGAATCGTCAAGATGCCGTTTTCGATCTTGTACGGTTCTTTGAAGATCTCCCATTTCAGCGGGTTGTAGGTCTGGTTGAGTTCGCACATATGGCCGCAAGGCACACCCGCCACCAAATGGATATTGGCGATGGTCGTCAGCCCGCCCACCCAGTTGTGCGGGCAGTAATATTGCCCATGCTGGTGGATCAACTGGCCAATGTACCAGCCTTCCGTGATCCCGGTTAAGTTGACATCGGTCTGGATGATGTTCATACCCCCGGTTGCCACATAAGGCTCTACTTGATACCGATTCCACATACTTTCGCCACCCGAGACCATCACGGAAGGCATGGCTTCGTTGATGGCGATGTGCTTCTGCAGTGCGTCGGGTTCTTTCCAATCGATCGGTTCTTCGTACCAATAGAAGCCGAGTGCCTCCAGAGCCGGGCACAGCTCATTGATGATCGTCTCAAAATCCCACGGGAATTTCTCGATCGCCAAGCGGAAGTCCGGCCCGACTGCCTCGCGCAGCTTCTCCAGAATGGGGATATACTGGGACATGGTCATTCCGCTGTAGCGCCAGCTCGTGCCATTGCGGAACTTGAAGGTGTCGTAGCCGGCCGCTTTGTAGCGCAACGCCTCGGCGATCAGATCCTCCGCGCCGTTGTCGTACCAAGCGTGCGAGACGCCGCCGCTGGCATAAATTTTGACTTTGTTGGAGGGGTTGGGGTCATTGCTGAGCAACTTATAGACCGGTTGGCCCTTCGCCTTGCCAATGATGTCCCACAGGGCATTGTTGACCCCAGCCCACGCCCCTTGGGCGATCCAATTGTGCCCTTGGTTGTTAGTCAAGAAATCGACATCAAAGACATTGGCCCCCTTGAGCAGCGGGGTGATGTAGCGGTCGGTATACTCTTTGAGTGCGTCCGGCCCACGATAGGGGCTGCCTTCGGCGATGCCGACAATGCCAACATTGGTGAAGACTTCGACCAACGCGGCGTCACTCTTCCACACGTAGAGCCCACCGCAGCGCCACAGATATTCACCATCGTGGACATAAGAAAGCGGGGTCACCTTGATGTCCGTAATGATAATGTTCTCGCGCTCAAGATGTTGCGCAGGATGTTCACGTAAAGCAGTTTGAGTCATGAGAGTCCAAATCTATACACAAAATTTGAGT
>CAZMRA010000188.1:6939-10010 GCA_964568485.1 uncultured Caldilineaceae bacterium
GAATTCCCCAGAAAATATGCTTAGGACGCAGACTTGCCCAATTCGTTAAAGAGATGGACATTAAATTCGATGGCGCCGGGAATATCGCTCACGCGAATGTGCTCATTCGGCGCATGGGCACCGCTGCCATAATAGGTCGGGTTACCCGAGGTCGAGAGGCCTAGTACGCCGACATTGTTCTTCATCGCCCCGAGCAAGGGAAGCGTCCCCCCACCCAACGAAATGATCTTAGGTGCATTGCCCGTAAAGGTCTGGCAGATGTGCTGGATCTTCTGCACGAATTCTCCCTCAATGGGAGTCACTACAGGTTCGGCACCACCCAATTGCGTCACCTGCACATCCTCAAAGCCTTGCGCTTTGAGATGAGCCTTGAGTTTGGCCAGAATATCATCGGGCCGCTGATTCGGCACCAGGCGAAAATCCATCTTGGCCATGGCTTTGCCCGGCAATACGGTCTTGACACCCTCTTCCGTATAGCCGGAGATGATCCCGGCAATGTTGGCTGTCGGTTCAAAGACTGATTGTTCCAGTTCATAACCGCTGCGCCCGTGCAAGAAAGCATCGATTCCGTACATCTTTTTTATGCGCTCTTCTTGTTCGGGATCGACATTGTCCAACATCGCTTGGCGCTCGGCTTCGGTCGATTCGCGCACATCGTCGTAGAAGCCGGAAATGAGCACGCGACCATTCTCATCTTTCAGGCTAGAGAGCGCCTTGACCAAACGCCAGGCTGCGCTGGGCAATGCGTGAGCGTTGCCAGAATGGGCGTCTTGCTTCATCAACTCTATACTGTATTCCACATAGAGCATCCCGCGGAAGCCCAGCACAATGTGGGCTTGTCCTTGTTCGGTGAAGCCGCCCCCTTCCCACAACGCACCATCGGTCTTCAAGAGATCGCCATATTGCTCAGTCATGGCGTCAAAATGGCTGCTGCCGATCTCCTCTTCGCCTTCGATGATCCACTTGATGGTGATGGGGAATTCCTTTTGGGTGGCCTGAATGGCGCGGATGGCGCAGATCCGCGAGATCAGTTCGGCCTTGTTATCCGAGATGCCCCGCGCCACCAGCTTGCCACCTTTCTCCGTCACTTCGAACGGCGGACTTTCCCACAATTCGAGCGGGGCTTCTGGCTGCACATCGTAGTGATTGTAGAGCAAAACGGTAAAATCGCTCTTGCCGGGGAGGACGCCATAGACATAGTTGGGGGCGCCTGGCACAGTCAATTGGCGCGTTTCAAAGCCGGTCTCTTTGAGCAATTGCTCCACCCAGTCAGCCGTCTCCTGCATCATTCGGTTCTGGGCAGCAACACTCTCCAAGCGGCAATAATCGGTAATCAGCGATCTAAACTGCTGGGTTTGCGTTTCGATCGCTTTGGCAAGGGTTTCGTCCATCGAAGTCTCCTCGAAATTCTCCAAAATCTCTATGCCCTACCGGTTGTGTGGATGACGCAACCAACTCACAACCGCGGTTGAGATAATACAGTTACAAACAAGTCAAACCTTGGGCTAGCGACAACAGTTTTGGGTAGCTTCGGGTATATTTGCATACTTTCGCCGGATGCGCCAAATTGTGTTGGCGTTGCCTCAGCAATACCAGTTTATTGAGAAAACCGGCTGTGCTACCACCCAGCAACCATGCCAGTCCCCACCTGGGTTCTCCTTCTTCTGCCGTCCACAAATGTATCTCGCTCTCTATCACCATCAGTCGAGATGCCTATTCCGTGCGTCCGTTCCGCATGCTACTGTACTAGATGTACAGGGAAAGCAGTGGGGAACTAGCTCGTCATTCATGTCAAGCTTCTTCTGCCCATACCTAGATCATCCGCAATTAATGGCGCTAAGCGCAATGTGCAACGGTTAATTCATAAAGGACGATAAGTTGATGACAGACAATGAGCAAATAACAATTCAGATCGCCAGTCATGTACGTGAGTGGTTAGAAGAAGAAGTCGAGCGTGGCGAAGTCCAGAACATGAGCGAGCTGCTTCACGATTGGATTATGGATAGGTACAACGAGTCCCACCGCATCTACACCGACAACACGATTGTTGCACCCACCCCTCCGGAAGTGCGCGAACAAGGTAGGCGATAAAGCAACCTGGGGTTGTGGCAACAACAAGCTGCAAATAAGCAATGATGGCCACTGTCAATTGTCCGACGGTGGCCATCATTTTGCTTCACCTAGGTTCTCACGCTGAGCAATACTCCTAAGTTGATGCAGTTAGGGTAGGCTGCACCCACTGCGCAGCACTCGTCGCAATCCAGAAAATAAGCAACGCATTGACTGCGTGCAGCGCACGTAACATCGATCCACCCTCAGCCCCAGCAAAAAAGTATTGCAAGCCAATCAGCAGAACCAGCGCCAATCCTGCCCAAAAGGTCCGTTTTGAGATGCGGCCAATGGCGGAGACGATAGGCAAGCCCAGAGCGAAATACCCCACGATATGGCCAATCGTACGGTGAGTCTCGAGCCAATTGCCTTGGCCCGCCAAAAAGACCATACCGATCGAAAAGAGTTGGCCGACAACGCAAAGGATGCAGAGCCAAGCCAACACGAGATAGAGCCAACGAGCACCACGGGAGCGAGGCGAGGGAGACGGGAGTGCAGTTTCCATAGCCACTTCTTTCTTCAAGCTAGTCGATTGAACGTTCGTGATTTTTGTTGGTAGTCAGCACAAATCTTTGAGCCGCTGGTTGGTTCGAGCGCACAGGTACGAGCCACGACTGAGTGGAGGACGAATTCACAAATCTATACGGTACTTATCAGGAATGGGTTGCATCGGGAATTGCGCACCAAGTGCGTCGAGCTCAAATTACGTTGCTAGTTGGCCAGTTCAATGATGCCTCATTCAAGGTGCGGCCATGGCCTGCACCACTGAACGCAGACGGGCCGCCACCATCAGACTCCACCCAGCAATCATAGTGATCAGCAGGCGTTGCATAAGTCCCACCCACAGTCCTTCATTTTGTCCAAATAACAAGACCAGCGCCCCACGAAAAAAAGCGCGGACCACGTCGTGCGCGTCTGCCAGCGGCTATCACTTTCAAAGATCCAGGTCAAGATAAACATAC
>CAZMRA010000189.1:0-6560 GCA_964568485.1 uncultured Caldilineaceae bacterium
TCATGAGTTGCCCATGTGGGCTCCAGCTGCCTATCATGGATTGCTGCAAACCAATATCGAGCGCGCCGTGGCCGCGGGTTTGCGCTTCCGTCCACTTGCCGAAACCCTCGCCGATACGCTTGTTTGGGATCAACAAGAAGGCACTCCGAAGGCCGGACTCTCTCCGGAGCGCGAGGCCGCTTTGTTGCAAGCATGGCGCTCAGCCACTAGCTCATAGACGAATGAGGGAAATACGATGCCCAAGATTACCTTGATCGGCGCGGGCAGCATGGTCTTTACGCGTCGATTGTGCAGTGATATTCTATTGACGCCTGCCTTGGCCGATAGCACCATCACCTTGATGGATATTGATGCTACCCGTTTGCGCCAGGCTCAAGAGATCGTCCAAGCCATTGTCGATCGCCGCGGCTTGTCGGCGCGGGTCGAAGCTACTACCGATCGGCTGGAAGCGGTGAGCGACGCAGATTATGTGATCACCACCTTCCAAGCTGGCGGACTAGAAGCCTACAAATACGACATCGAGATCCCCGCCAAGTATGGCGTTGGCCAATGTGTGGGTGATACGCTGGGGCCCGGGGGTGTCTTCCGCGGCCTGCGCACCATTCCGGTGTTGCTCGATCTCTGTCGCGATATGGACGAGGTGGCGCCGGATGCCCTGCTGTTGAATTATGTCAATCCGATGGCGATCAATTGCTGGGCGATCGATGCCGCCACTGGTCGACCCCACGTCGGTCTTTGCCACAGCGTGCAAGGTACCAGCGAAATGCTCGCCCGTTGGATCAACGTGCCCTACGACGAGATCAATTTCCTCTGCGCAGGGATCAATCACCAGGCATTCTTCCTAGAATTCCGCCGCGGCAAAGAGGATGTCTATCCGCTGATTTGGGAAGCGATTCAAGACGAACAGATCCGCGGCTCGGAGCCGGTACGCATCGAATTGATGGAGCATTTCGGCTACTTCGTCACTGAGTCGAGTGGCCACGCCAGTGAGTATTCCCCCTATTTCCGCAAAAGCGCCCAGATGATCGAGCAAGAGCTGGTGCCAAGATTTACCAGCGAGCGCGATGCTTGGTTCGACTTTGGCAACACAGGCGGCTATTATCGGCACTGCATCGAACGCTTGGAGAAATTCCAAAGCGACTACGATGAGATCAAGCAACAAGATCCCTTCACTGAGCGCAGCCACGAATATGGCTCGTGGATCATCGAAGCAGTCGAGACCAACAACCCAATTCGCATCAACGGCAATGTGCCCAATTACGATCTGATCGACAATCTGCCTTATGGTTGCTGCGTCGAGGTGCCTTGTTTGGTCGATGCCAATGGAATTCAGCCGACCAAAGTAGGGATGTTGCCGGCCCAATTGGCTGCGCTCAACCGCACCAATATCAATGTTCAGGAGTTGACCGTTCAAGCTGCGCTGCATGGGGATCGCGACGCTGTTCACCATGCCATCATGCTCGATCCGCTGACCGCATCGGTTTGCACTTTGCCGCAAATCCACGCCATGGTAGATGAGCTATTGGAAGCGCAAGCTGAATGGCTGCCGATGTTTTGATGGTAAAATGTGAACCGCCAACCATCAGACATAATTTTTACATATCATTTTTGCGTTTTTACGCACCAAACCTGATTGATGAGGAATAAATCAACCATGTTTTATGAATTGCGCGAATACCATTGTTTGCCCGGCAAGCGTGACGAATGGGTCACGTTGATGGAGACAGAGATCATTCCCTACCAAATTAGCAAAGGGATGGTCGTGGTGGCTTCCTTCGTCTCCGAACAAGATGATGATACCTATATCTGGATTCGTCGCTTTGCCAGCGAAGAAGAGCGGGTGGCGCTCTACGCCGCAGTCTACGAGAATGACTTCTGGCAAAATGATATGTCGCCGCGCATTGGCAAATTGTTGGATCGCAGCAGGACCAAAGTGACCCGTCTGGTCGCCACACCTAAATCGGTCATCTAAAAAGTAGTAGCAAGCGAGGGTGGTGGATGAGGAGATTGACCAGCGAGCGATTACTGATCTTGCTCTATCTGTTGCTCTTCATCCCCCTCTTTCGCCCTGAAGTCGGTGTGAGTGATCCAACCGGCTACTACAGCTGGGCTCGTTCGCTGTTGCTCGACGGCGACTTGGCGCTGAGCAACGAATTCCAGCATTATGGCATGCTCCAAAGTGCGCCACTCACCCCCACCGGTTATCTGCACAATCAATGGGCTGCGGGCAGCGCTTGGATCTGGCTGCCGTTGATGGCGCTAGTGCATGGGTTGCTCCTCGCTGGTGGTGCAGCCCTGTTGGATGTCGCAGCTGACGGCTATAGTTGGCCTTATGTGTGGGCGGCTAGCTTCACGACCACCCTGACTGGCTTGGCCGCACTGCTGATCCTTTTTCGGTTGGCGCGGCAATTGTTTGGTGACTCTGCTGCCTTGTTGGCGACATTGGGGATCTGGTTAGCGACACCGCTCATTTTTTACCAATATCATCAGCCATTGTTGGCGCACGCAAATGATGCACTGATGAATGCTGCGTTCGTCTGGTTATGGTGGCGAGCGCGTCAAGCCCACTTTCCCCCCCGTTCGCTCTTCTGGCTGGGCGTGGTGATTGGCGCTGCAGTGTGGGTGCGTACCCAAAATGGGCTCTTGCTGGTGGTTGCGGCCGTGGATTGTAGTGCTGGGCCGTTGGGGCAATTGTTGCGCCGCCAGGGTGGTGTAATGTGGGCCCAACTGATGCGGCGGCTGGTTGCACTCTTTGCTGGCTTCGCCCTCTTGATGGTCCCGTTGATGCTCTTCTGGCGGGTGATTTACGGCGCCTGGATTGTCAATACCTACACGGCTACTGGAGGTGGCGAACTGCAATGGTGGGCACCCCATTGGCTGGACGTGCTGATCTCCAGTGACCGCGGCTTGTGGACTTGGGCCCCGATCACGTTGCTTTCGCTGTTGGGGTTGCGCTGGCTATTTGTGGCGGATGCACGTTTGGCGCGGCTGCTGAGTTTGGTTGCTCTCTCGCAATGGTATGTGATCAGTAGCTGGTCCTACTGGTCGGGTGGGCACGCGTTTGGTCCACGCTTTTGGATTGCGTTGACTCCGTTTTGGCTGCTGACGTTGGCGGCATTCGTGGCGCAAGCCAATCGTACGGCGCGGTGGGTGGGCCAATCGCTGGCGGTGTTGATCGTCGCGCTGATCGGCTGGAACATCTTGCTGATGTTGCAGTATTCTATCGGCTTGGTGGCGCCAACCGGCGAAGTGGATTTGGGGTTGATGGTCAAAAATCAATTCACTGTTTTGCCGCAATTGTTTGGGCAAGTGTGGGGACGGATTCAACAGATGTTGCCTGCCTAAAGTCAGGCTGCATCAGCATAAGTAAGTGAATCGAGACTGCAAATTTCAGCGAGGAAAAGGCAATGCTAAGCAAAGAGGCTGTGGAATTTTATCGCGAGCAAGGCTATCTGCACATCCCCCAAGTGTTTTCCGCAAGCGAGATCGATGAACTTTCTGACGAAATGGATCGGCTTGTCGAGGAATGGTCATTCACCAGCCCTGGTTGGAGTGGCCCCTGGCGCCAGGCCTATATGGATCCGGAGACCGAGAAAAAGTCCAAGTTGACGGCGATGCATGATCTGCACTTTTATTCGGCTGCGTGGATGCGCGCTGTGACCCATCCACGCTTGGTCGAAGCAATGAGCGATCTGCTGGGCGAGAATGTGGAATTACATCACTCGACCATGCACATCAAACCGCCGCAGACGGGGCACCCATTCCCCATGCACCAGGACAATCCCTTCTATCATCATGCCAATGAACGGTATGCCGATGTGTTGGTTCACCTGGATGATACCAGCCATGCCAATGGCGAGATCCGCTTCTTGGCGGGCTCGCATAAGGCTGGCCCGTTACCCCACATTGTCCAGACCGAACAGGGGCCGTGCACGCCACACTTGCCCTTCGATGTCTTCAAGCTCGAAGATACGGTGCCGGTACCCGCCAAGCGTGGCGATGTGGTGGTCTTTAATATCTTTACGGTCCATGGTTCGTATATCAACACTACCAAGCAGCCCCGCCGGTTGGTACGTGTTGGTTACCGCGATCCGCAGAATATCCAATTCGACGGCCAGAGCGCAGGCCGACCGAGCATTATGGTCAAAGGCTATCGCAATCGCCGTCCTGGTCAACCTTTATTCAACCAAGCAGACTGAAGCAATCACACCCCAAAAGTGCTGAGAAGCTGTCTGCGCTTTCATGGCCCGTGGCAACCGAAGTCCACGGGGAAGGTGTTATGGCATTATCTCCACCACCGTCAGAAACTGCCCGGCTGCAAGTAGCGCCAGTCTATGGGGCTAGCTGGGCAGGCTGGCTTGTGGCCTTTGCTGCTTCCTTTTCATTTAGTTTTGCGGCACCCATTGCCCGTGGTGCGATTGTTGGCGGGATGGACCCGACCACGCTGGTGACTGTGCGGCTGCTGCTCGGCACAATCTTATCTGGCGCGACAGCCCTCGTGATCAACCCGAAGGCATTGCGAATTGATCGCCGGGGCTTGCTAATCATGATGCTGGCTGGCGGGCTCAATGGCCTCGGCATGATGTTGATGTTCTGGTCGCTGGCACGAGTGGCCGCGTCCTTGGCCTCGATGATCATCTCGTTGCTGCCCCTGCTCGTGCTGACGTTGCTGGCCTTGCGCGGCGAACGCTTCACTTATCGGCATACCATCCGTTTGCTATTGGGCTTGACCGGGGCATACTTCTTAATTGGTCCTGGCGGTGAGGCTGATCTGGTCGGAGTTGGCTTGTTGATCGTCGCCAATTTCTGTTTTGCCGGCCACATGAGCCTGCTGCAATGGTACCTACGCCCCTATGACGCGCTGGCCGTCTCGTTTTACATCTCGCTGGCGATGGCAGCCGTTGTCAGCGCCGCTTGGGTGATCGAAGGTGCACATTGGCAAGATCCGGGCTGGCAGGGGTGGCTGGCGGTGGCCGCGCTGGTCCTCATCAGCACCTACTTGGCCCGCCTCTTGATGATCGTCGCCATCAACCAGATTGGCAGTGGGCAAATGGTCTTGTTGACCCCGCTCGAAACCCTGCTCACCGTCACTTGGTCGATCCTCTTTTTGGGCGAGCGGCTGACTTGGGTGCAATGGATCGGCGGTGTTTTGATTCTTTCGAGCGCCTTATTGGCCATCCAACGGTTGGGGCAAGCTCGTTGGCCCCCGCGCTGGCGACTCTGGGCGCGTACTTGATCAACAGCTTTTTCTGATTTTAATTCCCTTTTTGTAATTTGGAATCGAGTTAACGAATGAGTGGACCAACCTTTCAGACAACATTGCTTCATGGACGACAAGCGTACGTCCTGGAAAACGACAAGATCCGGTTCAGCGCCTTGCAGGGGGGCGGCCACCTAGCCGAGATCCGCCTCCTCGTTGATGATCCGCTGCTGGGCATCAATCCCTTTTATGTTCCCCGTTACCAGACCATCGAACCCTTTGTCTACGAGCCTGCCAAGCACGACGAGCTGTATGGTGGTGGTCCGCACACACGTTTGAGCTCTGGCTACATGGGCCATCTGCTCTGCTTCCCCTCCTTTGGCCCACCTTCTGCCGACGAAGCGGCCAGCGGTTTGGGGGTGCATGGTGAAGCGGTCGAAGTGCCGTGGCTGATCACCAAATCACCAGAGATCAGTGATGAGGCAATCGCCTTCCATTACGCAGCCGACTTGCCCAATACCCAATACCGGGTCGAGCGGACGATCACGTTGCGGACGGGGGAGGCAGTTGTACATGTGGAAGAATGGTTCGAGAATTTGGCCAGCTTTGATCGCCCCTTCAACCGCGATCAACATGCTACCTTTGGTGCACCCTTTGTGTCCTCTGGCAAAACCATGCTCGATCTTTCCGGAGGGCAAGGAGTTGTTATGCCGCGGCGCACTGCTGGTGGTCGCATGAAGGACAACGGCGCGATCCAATGGCCGAATGCCGAAGGCCCCGATGGCCAGCCGGTCAGCTTGCGGCCTTTCCATGATGTCGTGGGCAGCGGCACCTATTGTGCCATTACCACCGACGACAGCCGGCCCACCAATTACTTTACGATGTACAACCCCGACCATCGCCTGCTGGTCGGCTATCTCTTCCCCACGGAAGATAGCCCCTGGATCGTTGACTGGCAAGAGCACATGAGCAACAAGCGCACGCCCGCCAACGGGGTGATGATCGCCCGCGGCATTGAGTGGGGGACCTCGCCCGTGGATGAAGGGCTGCGCCGCAGTGTGGAGCGGGGCAGCATGTTTGGCAAGCCGACCTTCCGGTGGATCGGTGCCCGCCAACGGGTCAAGTCGGAGTTCACGCTCTTCCTCACCGAGATTCCCGCTGACTTTGCCGGTGTTGCCGATGTGCAAAGCCTGGATGGGCAGATTGTGCTCTACGAACAAGGCAGCGAGCGGACCATCACCGTTCCCCATCGCGCAGCCGCGTAAAGCTTCCTAACCTTGAAAACTACCAAGTGTTGAGAGCCACCCCTCACAGATTGCACAGCTGAACGATATGAAGCCCAACAATCTGTGAAGGGTGG
>CAZMRA010000189.1:6570-10009 GCA_964568485.1 uncultured Caldilineaceae bacterium
AGATTGTGCTCTACGAACAAGGCAGCGAGCGGACCATCACGGTTCCCCATCGCGCAGCCGTGTAAAGCTTCCTGACTGAATCCTAAAATTCGCAAGTGTCTAGAGCCACCCTTCACAGATTGAGCCGCTGATAGAGATGAAGCCTAACAATCTGTGAAGGGTGGCTTTTCTGCTTCACAAAGGAGAGCCTATGGCAGACAAACGTTTTCTTGGTATCACTGTGATGAGCCCCTTCTTCCAGACAGAAGGCATCACCCAGACACTGGAAAATATTGTGGAGCGAGCTGGGGCAACTGCTGTGGCGATCAATACTTCCGTAACTGCGCCCGCTCCCGAAGGCGTCGGCTCGTTTCAGCCGCCGGATGATGCTGGGGCCAGTGTGCGCCTTTTTGATCGCCCGATCTGGGGCAAGCAAGCACTCTGGTTGCGCAGCGCCCCGGGTCATCAAGCCAATCTGGCCTATTTTGCCGATTCGCCCTACAAGCCGCGCCCCGCCGATGATCTCACCGCGTCAGCCGGGCACGAGATCGGGAATTTTATCAGCGCGGCCAAAGCCGCAGGGCTGGCCGTCTATATCCAGACCGGCGCAACGCAGCCCCCCGGTTTGCAAGAGGCGGATCTGCCACGCTTGCCCGATGGCCGCATCCCGTCGCAGCGCATGGCCAACACGGGCAGCTTGGCCAGCCCCGCCATCCGCGCTTGGAATCGCGCCTGGACGCAAGACATCTTCGCCCAATATCCGCAGATCGACGGCATCCGCCCTGACTGGCCGGAATATCCTTGTTACAAACTCGACGAGGCGTTTCAAGATTTCAGCCCGCATGTGGCCAAGTGGGCAGCCGCGCACGATTTTGATTTCCCGCGCATTCAGCATGCGGTGAGCCGTTTTTACATCTATCTGCACGGCGGATTGACCAATGCCGATCTGCGCGATTTTGCCAGCCCCGACCGCGGCAAGCTCACGATGGCGCGCCTCTTTGCGCAATTTCCTGAAGTGCTGGAGTGGTTCCGCCTCAAAGCCGCGCTTTCCACCGACCTGCTGCGCGATTGGCGGGCAGCGATCACTGCCTATGGCGGCCCGCAAAAAGAGCTCTCGGCCAATGCGTTTATGCCGCCCTTCAGCTTCATCACAGGGCTGGACTTTGCCGCGGCGAGTGAGTACTGCGCCTCGATCTCGCCCAAGCTCTACACCATGCACTGGTCGCTGATCATCCAATTCTGGGGCGAGGTGTTGCTGGCCGCCAATCCCGGCCTGGAGGAACGGTTGTTGGTGCGGGCGCTGGTCAATCTGCTCGATCTCGCCGACGATTTGGTCGATGCCACCATTGCGGACTACGGTTATCCAGAGCCCGATGAGCCCCACCCGATTCCGGATGCGCCGCAGATCCGCAAGATCGAACAGGCGCAGCAAGCCACGGCAGGCCGCGCCAAAATCTACGCTTTGGTGCACGGCTACGGTCCGCTTGATGACTTTCGGCGTCGCCTGCAATTGGCGGTCGACAGCGCGGTAGATGGGGTGTGGATCAACCGTTACGGCTATTTAAGCGATGAAAAACTGGATGTGATTGGTGCCATTTGGCATTAAAAAGGAGAAACCCATGTCAACCATGAAAGCAGCAATCTATTCCGGTTTGGAGCAGATTCGCGTACAAGAAGTTGAACGACGCTCACCCCCGCCGGGCTATGTTTTGATCAAGACCCGCCAAGTTGGGATCTGCGGCAGCGATCTGCATAACTATTTTGGCGAATGGCCGCCTTCGCATAGCCTTGCTCAGGGCCATGAGACCTGTGGTGATGTGGTGGCGCTGGGCGAAGGGGTGACCGGCCTGCAGATTGGCGATAAGGTGGCAATCGAATGTTTTTCGCATTGTGGCGAGTGCATCTATTGCCGCACCGGCCATTACGTGCATTGTCTGAAGCGCAAATGGGTCTCGGATCAAACGCATGGTGGTTTTGCGGAATATACGACCGCCCATGCCTCGGCGCTCTACAAATTGCCGCCGGGGATGAGTGATGAAGAGGGTGCGCTGGTGGAACCGCTGGCGGTTGGCGTGCGTGCGTTGGCCCAATCCAACGCTGGCCCCACCGATCGGGTGGCGGTGATCGGCGGCGGCACGATTGGCTTGATGTGTTTGGCCGCAGCAGTTGCCAACGGTGTAAAAGAGACGCTGATCACCGTTAAATACCCGCAACAGGCAGAGATGGCAAAAGCCCTGGGTGCCACCCATGTGGTGAACATCACCGAGTCCAACGTGCGCGATGTGATCAAAGAGCTGACGAATGGCATCGGCGTGGATGTGGTGGTGGAAACGGTAGGCGGCGCACGTGATTTTGAGGATTCGCTGGCGATTGTCCGCAAACGGGGTACCGTAGTGCTGGTAGCTGGTTACCACAAACCGCTGACCGTTGATCTCAGTCGGTTGGTCTGGTCCGAAGTGAATGTGGTCGGCTCCAACTGTTATGGCTACAGCGGCATGAGCAACGATTTTGAACGCGCGATTGAGCTGATCGCTAGCGGTAAAGTTGCAGCCACCAAGATTGTCACCCATCGCTTTCCGCTGGATGAAATCGCCCACGCCTTCGAGATCGCTGCCGACAAGGAATCGGGCTCGGTCAAGGTACATGTGGTCATGGACGAGCAATGAGTGCTTTGATCCCAACAGTCCAAAATCGCCAGATGATCTTACGCCTCTATATTGGCGCAGTCTTTCTCTATTGGGCTGGTCTCTATCTCTATGTGCCCACGCTGCCTGTGTACGTCAAGAGCAAGAGTGACGATCTTGCTCTAGTGGGGCTGGTACTTTCGATGTACGGGTTGTGGCAAGCTGTTGTGCGGCTGCCCCTCGGCATCGCGGCTGATTGGTTGGGGCGGCGCAAGCCCTTCATCTTGATTGGCTTTGTCTTTGTCGGGCTGGGCGCCTGGCTGATGGGCGTCTCTGAGGGCATTCCTGGCTTGATCATCGGGCGGAGCATTACCGGGTTGGCCGCGGCAACCTGGGTGCCATTGGTGGTGGTCTTTAGCGGGCTCTTTCCCCCCGAAGAGGCGGTGCGTTCGACCGCCATTCTGACCTTTGTGAGTTCAGTGGCGCGGCTGCTGGTTACGAGTGTGACCGGAATGCTCAACGAGTGGGGTGGCTATGGCCTTGCCTTTTCCCTGGCGGCCGCGGTGGCGCTGATCTCCCTGGTGGTGATCCTGCCTGTTCCCGATCAACGTCATCCGCCCCGTCGCCCATCGTTGGGCTCGCTGACTACTTTGATCACCCGGCCCGATGTGCTATTGCCGGCGCTGCTCAGCGCGGTCGGGCAGTATGTCAACTGGGCTGCGATCTTTGGCTTTTTGCCGATCCTGGCACAACAACTGGGGGCCTCGGATCTGGTGTTGAGCCTGATGACCAGCCTGAGCGTGATTATGGTTGCGTTCGGTAATTGGGCCACTACT
>CAZMRA010000190.1:0-9961 GCA_964568485.1 uncultured Caldilineaceae bacterium
ACCACGGTGCTTATCTCTCGACGTTTGCACCACTCATCCCCACAGCCTTTTATCTCTGTCTGCTGTCGGGGCTGTACAAGATCCCGAACATCTATGGCGTTACCTACGCTACCCTCACCAATACCGTGCCGGTGGATGCCTATCGCGGGGCTGGTCGCCCCGAAGCGTCGTATTTGGTCGAGCGCTTGGTCGATCTGGCCGCCCGCAAGCTAGGTATGGATCCAGTCGAGTTCCGCCGCAAGAACTTTATCCAGCCGGATGAGTTCCCGTACCAAACACCGGTCGCCATGATCTACGACAGTGGCGATTATGACAAGCTATTCAATGTTGCCGTAGAGACGGCTGATTATGCGGCCTTACGCGCCGAACAAGCGGCCGCCCGGGAACAAGGTCGCTTGGTGGGTATTGGCGTGGCCGGTTGTATCGAGGCCAGCGGCCCTGCGCCCTCGAAGATCGCCGGTGCTTTGGGCTCGGCGGTAGGCTTCTGGGAAAGCGGCGTCATCCGTGTTCATCCCTCCGGTAAGGTGACCGTCTTGACGGGGTCGCATACCCATGGTCAAGGCCATGAAACATCCTTTGCCCAGATCGTCGCCGATGAATTGGGCGTGGCTTTTGATGATGTTGAGATCGTGCATGGCGATACTGGCTTGGTGCCCTTTGGCATGGGTACCTACGGTAGCCGCAGCGCCGCCGTCGGTGGTAGCGCGCTCATGATGAGTGCCGAGAAGATCCGCAAAAAACTGCTCAAGATCGCCGCCCATCAACTCGAGGTCGCCGAGGAAGATCTGGTCTATGACCGCAATGATGGCAGCATCTATGTGAACGGCTCGCCCGACCAGCGCAAATCCTTCGCCGAACTCGCCTTTGCGGCCTACACCGCGCACAATTTGCCGGATGGCCTCGAACCAGGCTTGGAGGAAACCTCCTTCTACGATCCCGCGAATTTCACCTTCCCTAACAGCGCGCACATCTGCCAAGTGGAAGTGGACCGGGAGACCGGTGAAATCACTATTCAGCGTTATATCGCGGTGGATGATGTCGGCAAGGTGATCAACCCGTTGCTGGTGGAAGGGCAAATCATCGGCGGGATTGCGCAAGGGGTAGGCCAAGCGCTCTGGGAGCATGGCATCTATGATGAGAACGGCCAGCTGATTACCGGCTCGTTTATGGACTATGCCATGCCGCGTGCCGATGGCTTCCCAATGATCAAAGCAGCCCGCTCGGAGACACCCTCGCCGCACAATCCGCTGGGGGTGAAGGGCGCAGGCGAAATGGGTACCATCGCCGCAACCATTACCGTGGTCAATGCTGTGATGGATGCGCTGGCCCCGCTCGGCGTGACCCACATCGACATGCCGCTGACGTCGGAGCGCATCTGGAAGGCCATTCACGGGCAAAATGGGCACAACGGGCACTAAGAGGAGAGCAGATCATGTATCCACCAAAATTTGATTATTACCGTGCTGCAACGCTGGATGAAGCGTTGTCACTCTTACAAACCCATGACGGGGCCAAAGTATTGGCCGGTGGCCACAGCTTGTTGCCCGCGATGAAATTGCGTCTCGCCGACCCCGGTACCTTGATCGATATTGGCCGCATTGCCGAGCTGAAAGGTATCTGCCAGGACAATGGCACAGCCAGCATTGGTGCACTGACCACCCACGCCATGGTCGCTGCGGCAGATTCTCTGCCGGCCATCTTGCCTGAAGCCGCCCGCCAGATTGGCGATCCACAAGTCCGCAATCGTGGGACTGTGGGAGGCAACATTGCCCACGCTGATCCGGCATCGGACTTGCCAACGGTGTTGGTGGCGCTGGGCGCAACGATCCATGTGATCGGGCCCAATGGCAGACGCAGCATCACCGCTGAGGACTTCTTTATCGATCTCTTCACCACCGCACTGGAAGAGGGGGAGATCGTCACCAGCGTGGATGTGCCCACTGATGCGGCGGCCTCTGCTTACATCAAAATGATGAATCCTGCTTCGCGCTATGCCATCATTGGCGCGGGGGCCGTGCTGAAGGTGAACAATGGCGTTTGCCAGCAGGCCCGAATCGCCATTGGTGGCTTGACGCCGAAAGCAACCCGCGCCGCGAGTGTCGAGGCGGCATTGAATGGCCAGCCCCTGACCGAAGAGACGATCGACGCGGCTGCGGCCAAGATCGCCGACGACCTGGGCGATTCGATCACCGGCGACATCCATGCCAGTGCCGAATACCGAGCAAGCTTAGCGCCGACCTATGTGGCGCGAGCAATTCGCGCGGCTGCGGCACGGGCTGGATGAGTGAGCAGTTGATGCGTTAGTGCTGGAGAGATTGAAGCATGGTTTGCCCAGCTTCAATCTCTCTTTTTTATCAACCACCCTGAGACCCGTGCTATACTGTCCCTAGGAGCAGGCCCTAGTACAGCGACTTTGCCCTGAAGCTGGGGATGTTGTTAGCAGATTTTGGAGCAACCTGAGTTGAATAGATTGCGTGGGCTTCAATCGATCGATCAACTGCAAGAGATTTTGGCCACGGCAAATTACGTCTGTGATCGCAGTCTAGCTACAGCGATCTTTTTGGCGCTGAAATTGCAGCGTCCCCTCTTTTTGGAAGGGGAGGCGGGTGTCGGCAAAACTGAAGTCGCCAAAGTGTTAGCGCACCTGCTGGCGGTTCCGTTGATCCGCTTGCAGTGTTACGAAGGGCTAGATCTGAACACCGCGGTGTACGAGTGGAACTACCAGCAGCAACTGTTGCAGATCCGCCTATTGGAGGCTGCGGGCACGGTACAACCCGAAGCTGCACGCCGCGAACTCTTCAGCCCCGAATTTCTGCTCAAGCGCCCGTTGCTCCAGGCTTTGGAACAACCCAATGGCACACCCCCGGTCTTGCTGATCGACGAGCTGGATCGCGCCGATGAGGAGTTTGAGGCTTTCTTGCTCGAGGTGTTGTCGGACTTTCAGATCACCATCCCTGAATTGGGCACGATCAAAGCCGAGACACCGCCGGTAGTGATTATTACGTCGAATCGCACACGTGAGATCCACGATGCACTCAAGCGGCGCTGTCTCTATCATTGGATCGACTATCCGGATTTTGAAAAAGAGTACGCGATTGTGCTGGCCAAAGTGCCGAGCGCGCCCAGCGAATTGGCGCGACAGGTGGTCGCCTTCGTGCAAGAGTTGCGCCGCGAAGATCTCTACAAATTGCCCGGCGTGGCCGAAACCATCGATTGGATCACCGCCTTGGTGGCCCTCGACCAAGCGACCCTGAGCGAGGCTGTGGTCAACGAAACGTTAGGAACCTTGCTCAAATATCGCGATGATATTCAGCTCGTACAAGCCAACATCACCAAAAAGATCCTCGATCAATTGCATCTGTTCGTCTGAGCCAAGCCCATGACCAATTCCGCTGCACCCCTCCCCACACGAGCATCCGTTGTCAGCTTACGCGAGATCAACAAAGAGAATCTGAGCGCAATCTTGTATCTGAGTGTGGCAGATCATCAAGCCCACTTTGTCGCCAGCAATGCCGTATCGATTGCCCAAGCCCATTTCGATCCAGAGGTGGCTTGGTTCCGGGCGATCTATGCCGATGAAACGCCTGTTGGCTTTCTGATGCTCTATGATGATCCGGCCAAGGCTGAATATTTCCTTTGGCGCTTTATGATCGATCAGCGTTACCAGGGCATGGGCTTTGGTCGCCAGGCGTTGCTGCTCTTGATCGAGCATGTGCGTGGTCGACCCTCGGCAACGATATTGGGCGTCAGTTGTGTGCCGGGGGAGGGTAGTCCTTGCGCGTTTTATGAGCAAATGGGCTTTGTCCCTACCGGCGAGGTCGACGACGGCGAAATTGTGCTGAATTTGCGCTTATGATGCAGAGCAGCGTCCCTATCGACAGCCACTTGCTGCGCAACTGCCTCCAGTTTGGGCGTTTGTTGCGCGCCGTGGGCATTCAAGTCACTCCCACCCAGTTGGTCGATCTGACTGAAAGCCTGCGTTATATCTCGGTGCGCAATCGGCAGGATTTCAAACACGCGGCCCGCGCCATTCTGATCAACCGGCAAGAGCATCTGTCGATTTTTGAGCGGGCGTTTGATCTCTTCTGGCAGGCCCATTCAGACGGCACGCTGATGGAGCTGAATCTCGGTCAATTGCGGCGGCGGACCAATCGCAGCACGATCGAATGGCGCTCTGAGCAAAACAAGGGGGGCGCGGATGAGGATGCTCGCCCCGACGAGAGCGAGGCAGTTAAGCTCACCACCTTTAGCGATGAAGAGCGTCTCCGCCACCAAGATTTTGCTACCCTGAATGAGGCTGAACTCGCCGCCATTGTCCAGATGATGACTCGTTTTCACTGGCAATTGGCGCCACGTAAGACTCGCCGTCGGCAGCGGGTGCGTACCGGTCACGAGCTGGATCTGCGCCGTACCTTTCGCCAGAGTTTGCGCTATGGCGGTGAGCCCTTTCAATTAGCGCGCAAACGCCGCAAGATCAAACCGCGGCCTCTGGTCTTGCTTTGCGATCTCAGCGGCTCGATGGAGCGTTATGCCCGCCTCTTGCTGCAATTTATCTACATTGTCACCAACCGCGCCGATCGGGTGGAATCCTTTGTCTTTAGCACGCGGCTGACGCGTATCACTCGCCAGTTGCGTACCCGTAGCGTCGAGCGTGCGCTGCAAGAGGCCGCGGCCAGCATCCATGATTGGGGTGGCGGCACACGGATCGGCGAAGCGATCCGCCGCTTTAATTACGATTGGGCGCGGCGGGTCTTGGGGCAAGGCGCGGTCGTGTTGATCATCAGCGACGGCTGGGATCGGGGCGATATTGAGCTGCTGGGCCGGGAGATGGATCGGCTCCACCGCAGCTGCCACCGCTTGATCTGGCTGAATCCGCGTTTGGGGGCACCGGGCTATGAGCCGCTGGTGCGCGGCATCCAAGCGGCGTTGCCCCACGTCGATGACTTTCTTCCGGTCCACAATTTGGCCAGCTTGGAGCAATTGGCAGCAATCTTGCAAGCCATTTGAAGCAACATGGTACAATTGGCATATGTCACCAGAAACTTACCCTTATGGACGCCGTCAACTGATTCGTTATGACAAAACTGCGCAGCCGAGTTACAGTTGGCAGGCGTTGCAACCGAACGATTTTCTTGATCCGCAATTCGGGGACGAATTTGCGCATGGGGCTGCGCATGACGCGCAAGTGAGTCACGTCCGGCAGCTATTTGCCTATTGGCATCGCTACAACTCATCGATGCTGGTTGCCAGCACCCTCAAGATCCGCTGGCCACAAATCGACTGGGCCGCGCCTGCGCCCGATCTGGTGGTGATCCCTAATGTACAGACGAGTTCACAGCCCCGCCAGCTATTTGATGTGGCCGCCGAAGCGACTGCGCCAACCTTTGTGCTGGAAATCACTTCCCCCTTGTTTGCCAATTTTGATCGCGTTGACAAAAAAGCGATCTACGAAGCCGCAGGCGTAACCGAATACTTCCTGCTGGATGAGGAAAAGTTGATCGGCTACTGTCTGATTGATGGTCGTTATCAGCCCATCGCCGTGGACGCCCGCGGGCGCAGCTTGAGCGAAGTCAATCGCTTGTGGCTCGGCTGGGATGCCGCAACCGCACGCATCGCCGCGTGGGAACAGCGAAATGATCGGCCGGTGATCGTGGATGAGCGTTTTAGTGAAGCAACCTCGACCGTGCAGGCGGAAGCCACGTTCCGCGCACAGTCAATTGCGTCCCAGCTAGGCTTTTTGCAAACAGGAGAATGATCATGCGAGACGTGCTCCCGACCATTGAAACGTGGCGCCAGCAAGGTAAGGCTGTTGCCCTTGCGACGGTGGTCAAGGTATATGGATCAGCGCCCCGCCCCCTTGGGGCAAAGATGGCGATCTCCGCTGCAGGCGAGATGGCTGGCTCGGTCAGTGGTGGCTGTGTCGAAGGAGCCGTCGTGCAAGAGGCGCTGGCTGTCTTGGCCTCCGGCGAGCCGCGTCTGGTGGAATATGGCATCGCCGATGAATTGGCGGCTACGGTTGGCCTAGCCTGCGGCGGCAATATCGAAGTCTTTATTGAGCAGATCTAAGCAAAGCCCCAAACGCGCTTAGCATCCGCCGCTTGCTCAGCCTCCCCATGTTGAGCAAGCAATTTGCAGGTTTCAGTAGACGCGCCGACGACTAGCTTTTTTTATTCCAGCCGGTGTGTACTGATCCGCTCCGTTGCAGCAAAATCCTATGTATGCTGTGGCGGGGATTCCTACAATCTTCTGCGGTATGATATAATCCGTATAGAACACCCTTTCTGATCCAATGTGTTGTCTAGTGAGGTCCTAACCATGACGACCGAACCTGGCGGCGAAGTTGACGCTATCCCTGCCCGCCCCACCACCATTACAAATAGTGCCGTCGCTGACACGCTATCGTTGATGGCCGATATTTTGCAGATCCTGGACGCCAATCGTTTTCGGATCATTGCCTTTCAGAATGCGGCCGAAGCTGTGCGCGAATTGGCGCAGCCGATCCAAGCTATCTACACCGAAGGCAACTTGAAGTCAGTCCCCCATGTTGGGGCTGGTATTGCCGGGTTGATCGCCGAATTGTTGGAGCGCGGCGAGGTTGCCGAAATCGAGGAATTAAAAACCAAGGTGCCGCTTGGCGTCGTCGAGATGCTACAAGTGCCCGATCTGGGGCCCAAAAAGGCGCGCCGCCTCTGGGAAGAAGTGGGCATTACCAGCGTGGCTGAGTTAAAGAGCGCGGCCGAAGCTGGGAAGCTACGCACATTAAAAGGCTTTGGCGCCAAGAGTGAACAAAAGATCCTGCAGGGCATTGAGCTGATGAGCCGCCGCGGGGATGGGCGCACGCCGATCGGTGTGGCTCGGCCGCTGGCCTTGAGTCTGGCCGAGAGTTTGCAGGCTGCACTCCCGCCCGGTACTGTGCAGAAGCTCGAGATCACCGGCAGTTTGCGCCGCTGGAAAGAGACCATCGGCGATGTGGATATGTTGGTGGTCAGCGAGCAACCGGCCGCGGTCATGAAAGCCTTTCAAACCCTGCCGCAGGTGGATCAAGTAATCGGCGCGGGTGATACTAAAAGCAGCATCTTGCTGGGCAATGGCCTGCAAGTGGATTTGCGGGTGGTCGACGCCAAGCACTGGGGCGCGGCGCTGCAATATTTCACGGGCAGCAAAGAGCACAATGTCGAGGTGCGCGAAATTGCTTTGCGCCAAGGCTGGAGCCTCAACGAATATGGCCTGACCGCCACTGGGAGTGGTTCCGCCCCTGAGGGTGAACAGCGTTTCTTTGCCGAAGAAGCCGAACTCTATGAATTTTTGGGGCTGGCCTGGGTTCCGCCACAATTGCGTGAAAATCGCGGCGAGATTCAAGCGGCCCGCGAGCATGCCCTGCCCCGCTTGATCGAGCTGGGAGACATTCGTGGCGAATTGCATGGCCACAGCACCTGGAGTGATGGCGCGGCCAGCATCGCCGAGATGGCCGAAGTGGCGCGAGCCCGCGGCTATAGCTACTGGGGAGTTTGTGATCATAGTGCAGGCTTAGGCATGGTCGGCGGATTGGATGCCGAGCGCATCGCCCAACAGGCCGAGGAGATCGCCGCACTCAACGCCGAATGGGCCAAAGCCGGCATCGATTTCCGCTTGTTGCGCGGCACCGAAGCCGAGATCCTCGCCGATGGTAGCCTCGGTTTGCCGGACGAAGTCTTGGCTGAATTGGATGTCGTCGTAGCCAGCATTCACAGCGGCCTGCGCCAAGACCGCGAGACCATCACCGCACGTTGCCTCAAGGCAATTGAGAATCCCCATGTCGATATTCTAGGCCACCCCACCGGCCGCATGATCGGCAGCCGCCCACCAGCTGATCTCGATATGGAAGCGGTGTTGCAAGCCTGCGCGGCCACCGGCACCGCCGTGGAGATCAATGCCCACCCGAGCCGTTTGGATGTGAATGATGTTTATGCGCGGCGTGCTGTCGAACTGGGCTGCAAGATCTCCATCAACAGCGATGCTCATGAATTGAGCGGCATGGAGATGATGCCGTATGGCATTGCCACCGGTCGGCGGGCCTGGTTAACCCCGGCAGATGTGATCAATACCTTATCTTTACCCGACTTGCTCAAGTGGTTAAAGAAAGCGTGATCGATAGTCATGGTAAAGGAATTGAATCGAATTGTTTGCCTGGTCGGTTATGCATTTCTACTCATGGCTTGTGGCAGTAATCAGCCAGCCCAAATCGCGCTTGGCCAGACTCAGCAAGCCGTGATTGGGGGCATGGCCATACCGACGACGAGCATGGAGTCTGAAACCACGGCCTCAACTCCCGCTCGCTACTTGGATGTCGGTGATGTGATCACCCCGGTGGGCGAGCAACCGCTCCACTTATATGCCCTGGCTGAGGCGAGCGCTCCTGTGTTAGCGAGCTATAGTGCGGGCTCAGTTTTGACCATTGTCGAGCCGACCGGCGTGTATCGCCGTTATCCAGTTTTGGTCGAAGGGCGCATGTGGTATCGGATGCAAGCATCAGATGGGCTGGTTGGTTGGGCATTGATTGATGGTGTACAAGTGTCGAGTCAAGGAGCGAGCAATGACACCCCTTGATCTGCAAGCGCGGCTTGAAGAATTGCGCCAGGTGATTCGGGATCACCAATATCGCTACTACGTTTTGGATGATCCCACCATTAGTGACCAGGAATTTGACGCACTCTTCCAGGAATTACAATCCTTGGAAGCTGCCCATCCCGAATTGCGCACCGCCGATAGCCCCACCGTACGCGTCGGGGGCGTAATCTCGGACCGGTTCGAGAAGGTGGCGCATCCCGCCCCGATTTTGAGTTTGGCCAATGCCTTTGGCGAGGCTGATCTGCGTGCCTGGCGCGAACGGGTAAAACGTCTGCTCACCCCGGAACAACAGGCGGAGTTGGCCTATGTGGTCGAGCCCAAATTTGATGGCCTGACCGTGGTCTTGCATTATGAGGCGGGCCGTTTTGTCTTGGGCGCCACCCGTGGTGATGGCATCGTTGGTGAGAATATCACGCCCAATTTGCGCACGGTGCGCCGGCTCCCGCTGCAGATCCCTGCTGTCTCTCAGGCTGGTGTGACTGCCCCTATCCAGTTGGTCGTGCGTGGCGAAGCCTATGTCGATAAGGCCGATTTTGCTGAGTTTAATCGGCGGCAAGAAGAGCAAGGCGAGCGGACCTATGCCAATCCGCGCAACTTTGCTGCGGGAAGTTTGCGCCAATTAGATAGCAGCATCACCGCCACTCGCCCAGTAAAGCTGTGGGTCTATCAGGTGATTGCGCTGGAAGGGAGCGAGCATCCACCGCAATCGCACGCTGAAAATCTCGCCTATTTGCAGCAATTGGGCTTGCCCGTTGCGCCCGATGTTCGCCGCTTTGCCGACGCCGAGTTTGATGATCTGGTTGCCTATCTGCTCGAATTTGGAGAGCGCCGTGCCGAATTGCCATACGAAGTCGATGGCGCTGTGATCAAGGTCGATTCGCTGACCACACAAGCCCAACTCGGCTTTGTGGGCAAAGATCCGCGCTGGGCCATTGCCTACAAATATGCGGGTGAAGAAGCGGTCACCACCTTAACCGATATCGTGCTCAATGTTGGGCGGACTGGTGTCGTCACTCCCAACGCCGTGCTCGAACCTGTGCAGATCACCGGCGTGATCGTGCGGGCCGCCACGTTGCACAACGAGGATTATGTGCGGGATCTCGATATCCGTATCGGCGACAAAGTCGTAGTCAAACGCGCAGGCGAGGTGATCCCCAAAGTGTTGCGGCCGATGGTGGAGTTACGCACCGGGACCGAGCAGCCCTGGCAAATGCCGGCCAGTTGCCCCACTTGCGGCCAGCCGTTGGTGCGCCCACCGGGCGAAGCCGCGACCTATTGCGTCAACAACGCTTGTCCGGCTCAATTGGTGCGCGCCGTGGAATACTTCGTTGGGCGTGGGGCCATGGATATCGAC
>CAZMRA010000191.1:0-9922 GCA_964568485.1 uncultured Caldilineaceae bacterium
CCAGATCCACAGTCGATTGGTCATGCATCCGTTGATCCGCTCCTATTTGGAGCAGAATGTTGTGCTGCTCGGTGAGGAATGGGATCGCCATCACGCCCGCTACTATTTGCAGTATGCACAGCAATACTCGGCGCTGCCCCTGTCGCGTTGGCCCGAAGTTGATGTAGAATGGGGTAATATCTATCGTGGGGCTGATTGGTGTTTGCAGCGGATTAGCCAAACCTGGCAACAAGACCCGCTGATCATGTTGCTGGATCCGGCCGTTGATCAGCAGCGCCTCAGCATCCCCGAGATGAATGATCAGTTGGTCGATGATCTGCGCATCATCCGTGATTATGCGCTGGCCCTGGCTCATTATGCCTTCTGGCGCCATCCGCCGGGCATTCAGGATTGGCTGGCTGCCGGTGCGTTGGCCGCATTGGTACTGGCGGATCTGCGAAACTATGCCTCGTTCCTGATGAATATCGGCCGGCAGCTTTTCTTTCGCGGGCAGGTGGACGAAGCCATCACTTGGCTAGAACGGGCGCAAGCCATTTTTGATCCGCGCGATCTGCTGATGGAGCTGGCGTATGTGCTTACCGACTTGGGGACTTCGTACCGCATGCGCGGCGAAGACCGCAAAGCATTGAGCTATTTCGAAGCAGTGTTCGATTGTGTGGCCCAGTCGGGCAATCTAGAAGCCCTGGCGACAGCGTATATGAATCTGGGCAGCGCGCTTTATGCCCTAAATAATTTTGATCGCGCCTTGCGTGCCCAACGTCAGGCCTTGCGGGTTGCACTGCGCCACGAAGATGAGTATCAGATTGCCAGTATCTATAATAATATGGGGCTGGCGATGGAAGCGATGGATCGGCTGGCTGATGCACAGGATGCTTATGAGCATGCGCTGGAGGTCTTTCGGCGTTTGGATGACCGCACCGGCATGAGTGCCTGTTATAATAATCTTGGCTCGGTCTGTTACGCTCAGAACCAATTTGGCCCTGCCTTGATGTGGTATGAATTGGATCTCCACCTGAGCGAAGTACGGGGCGCCTGGACAGATATGGCTGCAACCTTGCACAATATGGGCCATGTCGCCTTGGAGATGAATGAGCCCGAGCGCGCTTTGGACTATTTCCGCCAAAGCAAAGAGCTCTACAGTGCCTTCCAATTAACCGAGTATGTGGAAGAAGAACAAGAGATGATCGACCTGATCGAAGCTGAGCTGGCGCAAAACGACACCAAAAAACGGCGCTTTTGAGCCTTTGTCGGCGATGTTAAGTGTGATGGCAAGCAGTCACTCAGCACGTGTTGTGCCATCAATACAACCAGCAAGTAGGGCCCAGAGATTTTTGATGCTTTGAGACATGCGGATAGGACGACAACTAATTAATCAGAGGAGTCAAATAGGGTATGCGCATTTTAATTACTGGTGCAAGTGGTCAAATTGGTACCAATCTGGCTTTACGCTTGCTCGATGAAGGTCATTATGTGTTTGGGGTGGATATTCGCCCCAATACATGGACCGACCGCATTCCCACCTTATTGCAAGATTTAAGTGCACCTTTTCACTATTTTCAGGGCGGTATTGGCCACGTCTCCTATCCAGCGAACTTGGATTTGGTGGTGCATTTTGCGGCTCATGCCAAAGTCCATGAATTGGTGGAGCAGCCGTCGCGTGCTCTCGACAATATTAAAATGACCTTTAATGTGCTGGAATTCTGTCGCCACAACCGCTTACCCATCCTGTTTAGCAGCTCGCGCGAGGTCTATGGCGATATTCACCGCTACATTACCGAGGAATCGCACGCCGATTTTGCCTACACGGAAAGTCCCTATTCGGCCAGCAAAATCTCCGGCGAAGCACTGATCTACTCCTACGCTCAATGCTACGATCTGCGCTATTTGGTCTTCCGCTTTAGCAATGTCTATGGCCGCTACGACAATGATATCGAACGCATGGAACGGGTGATCCCGCTTTTTATCCACAAGATCCGGCACAACGAACCGATTGTGATCTACGGTAAAGACAAAGTGTTGGACTTTACCTACATTGATGACTGTGTTGATGGCGTTTACCGAGGCATCAAATTATTGGTCGAAGGTGGTGAAACCAATCAGACGGTCAACTTGGCCTATGGGCAGGGCAACACGCTGGTCTCTATGGCCGAATACATCGGCGAGGCACTGGGCATCACGCCACAAATTACGATCAAACCGACACGTACCGGTGAAGTGACGCGCTATATCGCCAACATCGGGAAAGCGACCGCATTGCTCGGTTATCACCCGACCACCCCGCTGCGCGAAGGGATCCACAAAGCCGTGGCTTGGTCGACCGAATGGGCGGCCAAGCAAAAGGAGCGAGCTAATGGCGCTGCCTAAGGTAGACCCACACCAGACGATTGCAGATTTGAAGACTTTACGCGACCTCACGGGCAACGCGGCGGGCGCGCAACGGGTCTGCTGGACGCCAACTTGGGCGATTGCTCGGGCTTGGTTGCGCGAACAATTGGCTGCCTTGCCGGTTGAAATGGTCACGGACGAAGCTGGGAATCTGTGGGCGACCTTGCGTGGCCAATCCGAACAAGCGTTGTTGATCGGCGGCCATTTGGATTCGGTGCCCAATGGGGGCTGGTTGGATGGCGCGCTGAATGTGTTGGCCGGGTTGGCGGTCTTGCGCCGGTTTGCCGCCGGCGATCCACCGCCAGTGACCATTCGGCTGGTCGATTGGGCCGATGAAGAAGGGGCCCGATTTGGCCGCAGCCTGCTTGGGTCGAGTGCGGTTTCGGGTTCGTTGGTGCTGGATGAAGTACGCACGCTGGTTGATCAAGATGGTGTATCGTTGCCAGAAGCCCTGGCGCAGCACGGCGTGGACTTCGAGCAGATGAAAGCCGCCAGCGCCCAGCTGACCAACGCGGCTGCCTATCTGGAATTGCATATTGAACAAGGTCCCATTTTGGAAAGGTTGGGTCTGCCCTTGGGGGTGGTTTTGGGGACCTTTGGCGTTGAACGGCATGCCATCCATTTTCGCGGCCAGTCGGCGCACGCTGGTTCTACACCAATGGATCAACGTCGCGATGCCCTGGCTGCTGCCTCGAAACTCCATTTGGCGATCCGCGAAAGCGCCATTCGAGCTGGCGGTGTTGGCACGGTCGGCAGTGTAATCACCAAACCCGGTATTGTCACCGCAGTGGTTGGCGACTGTGAGATCACGTTGGATCAACGTCATTTGGAGGCGACTGCCTTGGCCACCATGCTGGCCGAAGCCAAAGTGGCCAGCGAACAATTTGCCCAAGAAGAAAATGTCACGGTCGAGTGGCAACGCATCTGGCAGATTCACCCCATTCCCTTTCACCCAGACTTGATCAACCTGGCGGATGAGGCAATCCATGAGATTGGTGAGGTCGCGCATCACCTGCCTAGTGGCCCCTTGCATGATGCCGCGGAAGTGGCGCGCGCGGGTGTCCCCACGGTGATGCTATTCGTGCAAAGTTTGCGCGGTCTCTCCCACGCCAAAGAGGAAGATACCCACGAAGCACACCTGATTTTGGCTGTGCAAGCGTTGGATCGGCTGGCCGACAAGACCATCGAGTGGATTCGCCAGCGTCTATAACATATTCAAACGAACTTCAAGCGAAATAAGGAAGATGCTGCATGCCCCTCAAAGTAGCCGTCGTTGGCACTGGGAATGTCGCCACACAGAACTATTTGCCCTATCTCTCAGCTCAAGCGGATGTTGCCTTAAGTTATTACAACCGCACTCGTGCCAAGGCGGAAGCTGCGGCGCAGCAATTTGGTGGGCGCGTAGCCGATTCATTCGCTGATCTGCTGGCAGATGAGCCAGATACGGTTTTGGTATTGACGCGTGAACAAGATCGTGCGTCGGTGTTTGAAGACTTGTTGCCCCTCCGCCCCAAACGGATCTTCTTCGAAAAGCCGTTGGTGGCGCGCCATGGCCAGGCGAATGTGCTGGAAGATGATTTTCTCCAGGCCAATGCGTTAATGGCTGCGGCCAATGAGGCCGGTATCGAAACCGCCATGGTCTTTAACTATCGCTTCTTCGAGCAGACCCGCCAAGCCCGTGCCTTGATCGAGCAGCATCAACTCGGCGCTCCGTTGCATTTTACCGCGCTGGTTCACTATGCTTGTTGGAGCCACTGCATCGATCTGATTCTCGATTTTATTGGCCCGGCGCGGCGCATCAGCGCCTTGTCCAGTGGGGTGGCGCGCCCGTGCATGGGGAGCGCACAGGCAACCGATCTGAGCGTGGCTGTTCATATGGAGAATGATGCGACTGGCACGATTCTGGGCAGCTGTCAGTTGGATTTCAAGGCCCCGCTCTACGAATTAACGCTCGTCTTTGAGCGTGGCCGCATTCACATGCGGGATCTGGATGGGGACTTGGAGTTGGTCGATTACGCCAGCGGGCGCCATATTGTGCATGGCTTGAGCCGCGACCGCTCACGTTGGGATCATTATCGCGCTTCGTTTGTGAAGTCGGTGGAGGCCTATCTGGCCGCCATTCGCGCTGATGCGCCGCCACCAGTACCTGGGTTAGCTGGCTTGCGCGAGTTACAATTTGAAGCCGCGATCAAACGATCGGTGGCGCAAGCTCGCCCCATCGTCCTATCAGAGGAATTGCCGTTATTTTTTGAGGCACGCTAGCCTGAATGTCGTCGGCATTCAAATAGGGAGATCTCAACTGGTTCGTGGGGTTCTTGTAACGCAGTGACGGTGTGCGTGGCCAGTTCGATCGTCCAACCACGCGCTTCTAACTCCGTCACAAACTCGAGGGTCTGAGGGCGTCCGGGGTCGCTAAGCAAGAGCGAACCCCCGGGCGCTAAATTTTTGTAGAAAATGCGCTCCAAATAAAAGTGGCGCAGCCGCGCATAGAGAATGTCGGTGCCGAGGATCAGGTCATACTGCGGGCTGTGGGACCATTCGCGCCAGTCGGCCAGAAAGTAATTGATCCCGGCCACGTTATTTTGCTCAGCATTCAATGCCGCAACCGCCAGCGCCACTGCCAGATGGTCGGTCTGCCAGACCTCGGCGCCGAGCGCACGCGCCACCAGCCCAGGCAAACCAACCCCACACCCCAATTCAAGCACGCGTTGCGAGGGTTTCACCTTGCGTTCATTCTGCAACCAGTGTGCTAGCCCGACGGCCGCTTCCCATAACAAGAGCCCATGAGGAAAGTGATCAAGATGCTGGCTAATCTCCGAAAAGGCCGATTGGTCGGTCGCGGTGGTGATCTGCCAGCAATGCTCGCCAATGGTCAGGGGCAGGGTATGCAGAGGCACTTGTTCTCGCACTTGCGCCAGTGCTGTCTGTAACATTTCTGGATTGATTGCAGTCTCTGCGTCACTCATGGGTTCTTCCCTTGTCGGTGGGTATGTGGTGTGCTGGCTTCATCATAATGGATCATTGCCCGGAGCGAAAAGCAGAAAAACGCCCACTGCCGATCGGCACAGCCAGATCAGGCGGCCCAGATCGACGCAATTTCATCCTCTATGATATGATAGGAGCGGCCAAGCGCTCCATCTTCTTAAGAAGATACAACAGCTTCCAATGGTCATGAATAATGGCGAGGTTTGAATTCAGTCAAAGCGCCTCCACGCTTATTTGATTGTTGTTATTTGTGGTGGTTTACACTTTTTTCTGTGCTTACCTAAAATTTCATGAGGAGAAAGTTCGTACATGCAAGCATTAGTTTGGGAAGGGCCACGCCAGATGAATCTGCGCGAAGTGTCCAAACCACAACCCGCCGCCGATGAAGTGCTAATCCGCGTTGCCTATTCTGGCATTTGTGGATCGGAATTGGGAGGGTATTTGGGCCATAATTCGCTGCGCGTGCCGCCGCTGATTATGGGCCATGAATTTTCGGGCGAAATTGTGGATTTGGGCGCGCAGGCGGCGATCATCAATCCAGCGCTGGCCGCGGGCCAACGGGTCACCGTCAACCCGCTGATCAGCCCGCCGTGGTCCAAGGCCGCGCTCAAGGGACGCCACAACCTCACCCTGCCCCGCAATATTTTGGGGATTCACCGCCCTGGTAGCTACGCCGAATATATCACGGCACCCGCACAGAATGTCTATCCTTTGCCCGAGAGCATGAGCCTAGAACATGCGGCCCTCACCGAGCCGATGGCTTGTGCCTTGCGGGCGGCCAAACTCTCCGGCGCGAGCGCGACGGATCGCGTGCTGATCACTGGTTTGGGGCCCATTGGCCTGCTCACGCTGCAAGTGATCCATGCCCTTGGTGCTCGCGAGATCTTTGCGACGGATACCGACCCAGAACGCCGTGAGATTGGTGCACAATTTGGCGCCCGTGTGTTGGATCCGCGCAACGAGAAGGTGGTTGAGGTCATCAAAGCCGCAACCGATGGTGAAGGGGTTGATATGGCGATCGATGCGGTGGGCGCCAATGCCACCCGCCGTGAATGCATCGAAGCTGTGACACCCGGCGGGCGTGTTGTATTCACTGGTTTGCACGAAGAAGAAAGCCCACTGCAAGCCAATTACATCATCCGCAACGAGATCAACATTCAAGGCAGCTTTGCCTACACACCGCTGGATTTTGAGGATGCATTCGCCTGGTTGGCGGCAGGACGCATCACCATTGATCCCTGGATCCTCAAGGCGCCGTTGGCCGAAGGTGGGGCCATGTTCGAGCGGCTGCTCAGCAATCCTGGCCCGGTGGCGAAGATCTTGTTGGTTTCCTAAGCTAGTGGTGCATGTTTGAGGGGTGACGAATGTCCGTCATCCCTCGTTTTATCATACGCCGATCATGAGTGAGTCACTCCCCAGGCAGCCCCAATCTACTAACTCAGCTGCCAAGCTCCTCCACATGTGGCAGCAGGTGCCATTTCTCGCTGGCTTGACACCGGAGGTCGTCCAGGTATTGGCGAACGTCGCGTCGCGCCATCAGTATCTGGCTGGAGCTACGATCTTTAGCGAAGGGGAGTTGGTTACTGGCTTCTATTTGATTGAAGAAGGCAGTGTCAAAATCTGCCGCTTCAGCAAGGAAGGGCGTGAGCACACGCTGCACCTCCTGCAAGCCGGTGATACTTTTAACGACGTGGCGGCATTTGATGGTGGCCTCAATCCGGCGACGGCGATTGCCTTCTCGAATGCGGTGGTGTGGCGAATTGCCCGCGCCGATCTGCAACAGTTGACCCTCCGCTACCCGGCGCTGGCGTGGGCCTTGTTGGAGAGTATTTCGCGGCGGGCGCGCTATTTGGTAGACATGGTGCAGGATCTCTCGGCGCGTCACGTCAAGGCCCGGCTGGCGCGGCTGCTGCTGGAACAGGCGCAAGCGAGCGAGCAACCACTGGAGATCCAACTGTTAACGCAGGAAGAGCTGGCGAGCCGACTGGGCACGGTGCGCGAGGTGGTGGGACGGGCGCTCCGCAACTTGGCGACGAATGGGATCATCGAAGTTGACCGCCAGCGGCTCGTGATTCTTGATCTTGATCGACTGGCCGAAGAGGCCGAATTGTGAACTTTCCCCGCTTGTCCCCGCTGAATTTCCTCCCTAGCAAGCGAAAATCTGCCCCGCGCTGAGACTTTGGTCGTAGCGCATCCCCTCACAAGCCTGATAAAGTCACAGCTAGCGTGTCTCCGCCAGCGCGTGGGCCGGAGCTAGACGTAGTCATGAGGGGAGAGTTGATGAGCACACCCTATCTTTTCTTTGAACAGCTGGAACAAGAGATTCCCGAGATCCCAGCCGACGGCATTGTCAGCCGCCTGTTGGTCAACACACCGGAAGCGAAGGTTACCCTCTTCGGCTTTGCGGCTGGGCAGGCCCTGTCGGAGCACACCGCAGCGCGGCCGGTGCTGCTCTATATTGTGCGCGGCGAGGCCAGCATTACCCTGGCCGACCAAGCATTCAGTGCTAAACCCGGCACCTTGATCCAAATGGCAGCCCGCCTGCCGCACAGTGTCTCGGCTGAGACCGAGTTGGTTATGCTGCTGATCATGGTGGCTGGCAACGGCTAGCTTTCAGGTACCGGGCGCCGGTCAATCCGTGCGTTGGCTTTGCAGATAGAGCAGCTGGCTGTGCCAACGGATGGTTTGCCCTTGCAACTGGCGCACAAAGAGCGTGCGGACTTGAGCGATCTCCGCCGGTTTCAACTGGTTTGCCAAGTGATCGATATAGCTGGGGCGTTCGCCCTTGGCTGGGGCAAACCAGCGCTCGATCACCGTGGGCGTTACCTGCACCTCGCTATCATCGGCTTCGAGCCGGATGGTGGTGGCCAATCCAGCGTCCTCAAACAGTTTGGCGAGGGTGGTTTCGTCCCAATTGACCAGCGGATCAGTAGGCTGGGCATAGATTGCCTCCTCCGCTGCGATCAAGCGCTGCACCAAGTCGTCCGCCAATCCTGTGAGATCGACCAACTTGTAGAGCCGTTGCGTGTAGCGAGGAATCCGCTCCGCCAAGTTGATGCTACCACGGCGGGCGAGGAGCGAGGTGAGCAGGGCAACCGCTGCGGCTTTGTCGGCCACATCCATCAACGCATTGTAGCCAACCAGCGCGTCAAACCGGGGCGAAGCTTCCGCAGCCAGCAACTCGGGCAGCGCAAAGAGATCTCCTTGCAGTACCAGCGGCCGTTCGACCTCGCTGAGACGGGCGGCTTGCTGACGGATGGCCTCGGCATCACGCTCGTTGCGCGCCAGGCTATAGACGCCACCTTCCGGTGCTCGCCGCAAGGCTTCCCAGGTGAGCAACCCGCTCCCCGCTTTCAAGTCGAGCACCAGACTATGCCGTTGTACTTTGGCGCTGTCCAACACATGGTCACGCAGACGGCTGAGCCGCTCGCCCGCATTGGAGATGGTCCGCTGCAGCCAACGCTCGCGCATGGCATCGGTGGGGGAAAAGGTGAGTGTCTGCTCTGCGTCATCGTCCAGCGTGAGCATGGCCGCCAACTGGGCCTCGCGTTTGCGGGCCACTTCCACTCGGATCGCGGCTTCGTAGCCTTGGTCAGATGGTTCGTAAAAGACCTTGCCTTGCAAAGACGTTGGCAAATATTGTTGGGCCACCCAGTGGTCGCGGTAGGCGTGCGGATAGAGATAGCCCTCGCCGTGGCCAAAGCCCTCTTTATCGCGGCTGCTGTCGCGCAGATGATTGGGGACGCCGCTATCTGCTTCTCTTTCCACCTGAGCAAGGGCATCAAAAAAGGCAAAGGCCGTGTTGGATTTTTTGGCTGTGGCCAGATAGGTGGCTGCCAACGCTAGGTGAAACCGGCCTTCGGGTTGGCCCACTTGTTCAAAGGCCTGCGCACAGGCATTGACCACTTGAATGGCGTTGGGATCGGCCATGCCTACATCCTCACCCGCAAAGATTAACATCCGCCGGAAAATAAAGCGCGGCGACTCCCCAGCGTAGATCATCTTCGCCATCCAATAGAGCGCGGCGTCGGTATCACTCCCCCGCAAACTCTTGATAAAGGCGCTGATCGTATCGAAGTGGTAATCGCCCTCTTTGTCGTACAGCACGGCCCGCCGTTGGATCGATTCTTCGGCCACCGCCAGGGTGATGTGGATGGGGGCCTGCGCTGTCGGTTTTTCGTCGCTCGTCTCCGGTTCGGTGGTCTCTACGGCAAGCTCCAGCGCATTGAGCACCCCGCGCGCGTCGCCATTCGCCACTTCCACCAAATGTTCCAGCGCGTCCTCATCGAGGATAACATTCCGTTTGCCATAGCCTCGTTCAGGATCAGCGAGTGCTTGGCGGACAACCATGCGCAGATGCGCTTTGGTCAAGGGCGTGAGTTGAAAAATCCGACTGCGGCTGACCAGCGCTTTGTTGACCTCGAAATAGGGGTTTTCAGTGGTGGCACCCACAAAGATCACGGTGCCATTTTCTACCCACGGCAGCAATGCATCCTGCTGGGCCTTGTTGAAACGATGCACTTCATCGACGAAGAGGATCGTGCGCTGCTCG
>CAZMRA010000192.1:0-9883 GCA_964568485.1 uncultured Caldilineaceae bacterium
CGGTGTATGCACAAAGCGAAAACGCTCCAAGTGGCGCAAGACCCCCTGCAGCCGCTGCAATTCATCCCGCAATGCCGCTGCTTCATGAAAGGTCGCGCCGATGGCCGTGGCTTGCGTCATGTAGAGCCCGGTATAGAGGAGCAGCGACCAGCGCCACCATGGCCCAATCCAGCCGAGCCAATCGCCCAGCAACAACAGCCAGTTGAACAGCGCCAAGCCGGCCAAAGCGATCAGCCACCGGCGGAGCGGAGCAGCCTCTTCGCGGTGGGCCAACCAACTGAGCAACTTGGCCGCGTCCCACCCCTGCTCATTAGTGACCAGCAAACGGCCATCTACCACTAAGCGATGGCGCAGCAACGTAAGTCGGCGTAATTCGCGTATGGCCTGTTGGCGCGCTTGTGTTTCGGCTAAATCGGGTTGAATCAACGTCAACCAGGTGCGTAGTCGCTCACTGCTGGCGCGGGCAGCACAGGTATCTAGCAAACGGTGCACCGACCGTTCGCCCACCAGATCGAGATCTACTTCGTAGGGATGCTCATAGCGCAGATCGCGCAAGCGCGCCGCAGGCAAGCGATCCCACGCCAATTCCAGGCGGGCAATTTGCTCATCCACAAACTGCCGCAAGCCGATGAATCGCTGCAGGCTGGTCTCCACGCGCTGGTGCAAGCGGACGACGATCCCGAAAAGCAACACGACCGCAGCCAATGCCAGCCAAAACGCAAGTTGGCTGATCAGAAACAGCAGGGCGGCACTGCCAGCAACCCCAAAAGCAAAAAGCAGCAAACGGGCCCACGAAAATTGTAGGCTCCGCTGCTGCCGTTGTTCGATCTGACGTTGTAGGCGGGCACGATATTGATGCAGCGCCCGCAAACGGTCAAGCTGCGTCAACTATTTCCCCAACCGGTGAAGGAGTTGACAGTACGCGCCTTGTCCCCGATCAAAATTGCGCAGCCGGAAAAATTCATTGGGCGAGTGCTGTTTTTCATCATCCAGTGCAAAGGCAAAGTTGACTGTATAAACACCCAACGTATTCAGGAAGAGCGTACAAACCGGGATGCTACCACCAGAGCGCACGTAATAGGGTTCTTTGCCATACAGCTCGGTCAAGACCTCACGCGCCGCCTCATTGCCAGGGTGGTCTGCGGGCATCAAATAGGGCAACGAAGCATTGGGTAGGGCCTGCACCGTTACCTTAACCCCTGCAGGAGCATGGGCCTCGACATGCGCAGCGATCAATTCGCCAATCTCAGTTGGATCTTGATCGGCCACCAAGCGGCAAGTAATTTTGGCATGGGCTTCGGCGGGCAGCACCGTTTTGGTGCCAGCGCCCTGAAAGCCACCCCAAATCCCGTTGATCTCCAAAGTAGGTCGGGCCCAAACCCGCTCACGAATGCTAAAACCTGCTTCGCCAAAATCGGCGTCAATGCCCACCTGTTCCTTGAATTCGGCTTCATCAAAAGGCACCGCCGCGATCTGGCCACGCTCGGTTTCGCTCAGGGGACGGACGCGCTCATAAAAACCATCGATCAGGATGCGGCCATCGGGGCCACGCATGGTCGACAACAGTTGCACCAGCGCATGGATTGGGTTGTGCACGGCGCCGCCGTACATGCCAGAATGGAGATCATAGGCCGGGCCTTGTACGTCGATCTGCAAGGCAGTCAAGCCGCGCAAGCCGACCAGCAGCGCGGGCTCATCTTCGCTATACTGGCTGCCGTCCGAGCTGATCACCATATCGCAAGCAAAGAGATCTTTGTGCTCGATGATGAAGTTGGGTATCGTGGGACTGCCGATCTCTTCTTGCCCTTCGAAGAAGAATTTCACGTTGACGGGCAATTTGCCTTCGCTCTTCAAGAGCGCTTCGACGGCCAAAATGGGCACGAACATATTGCCCTTGTCGTCGCTGGCGCCGCGGGCGTAGAGGCGACCATCTTTGATCACCGGTTCAAAAGGCGGGCTGTCCCACAAATGGAGCGGATCCACCGGCTGCACATCAAAATGGCCGTAGATCATAATGGTAGGCTTGCCCGGTGCATGCAGCCATTCGCCATAGACCACCGGATGGCCACCCGTTGGCAAGATCTGCACACCTTCGATGCCTGCGGTCTGCAAGCGCGCCGCCACCCATTCAGCGGCCCGTTGTACATCGCCAGCGTGTTCTGGCAGACTTGAAATACTCGGAATCCGCACAAAATCCAGCAACTCGGCCAAGAAGCGGTCTTGATTTTCCGCTAAATATTCCTGCCAACCCATTCCAAACTCGCTTTCCACACCTTGCGCTAACAATTGAATGTTGAATTAGGGGCCAGGGATGATCAACTCTTGGCCCACATAAATGGCATTGGGATCGGAGATGTTGTTAATGCTGCGCAACTCATCCACCGAAACCCCATATTGATTCGCAATGCTGATCAACCCTTCGCCGGCCTGGACCACGTGGACCTGCCCACGACGTCGGGCCGCTTCTTGCGGCGTTAAACCGGGGATTACCAGTTGTTGACCGGCACGCAACAGGTTCCGATTGGTGATGTTATTTACCTGGGCCAATACATTCACATCTACCCCATATGCCTGGGCAATTTCCAACAAGCCTTCTCCTGGTTGCACCACATGGGTCACGCCACCGGCGGAGCCGACTGCCGTCTGCCCCGGAACCGGCGTACCAGAGACGGTTTGTCCAGCTGGTGCTTGATAGCCAGGAATTACAATCTCTTGACCAACAACCAAGCTATTCGGATCCAATAGTCCATTGGCTTCGATGATGGCCACAGTGGTGACGCCAAACTGAGAGGCCACGCTGCTGAGCGTATCACCAGGGGCAATGGTATAAACAAATGGGGCCGGAGTGGGCGTAGGCGCACCTTCGGCGGTCATCCCCTCTTTATAAGGGACTTGCAATACCTGCCCCACAAAGATGTTATCATCAACCAGAAAATTGAGTTGCCGAATGGTTTGTACATCGGTTTCAAATTTCAGTGCGATCGAGTTCAGCGTATCTCCAGCAGCCACGGGATAATTAAACGTTTCCGGAGTGGAGGGATCAGCGGTCGGCGAGGCACTGGGATCAGGCGTAGCGGTCAGCTCAGCAGCGGGTGCCTGCTCAACCGCAGGATCAGCGCCAGTGACCGGGGCAATGACCGGTGCATCCAAGGGCGTTGTTGTTGCTGCTGGTGTCGGTGTTGGACGGTCGCGTGTACACGCGGCCAGGAGTAGCATGAATAGTGCAATAAGTGGCCAATGCAAAAAATTACGCACGTCTATTCCCCTTTTCCGACCCTTTTTTGTGTCTAACCCGGAAATTTTGCGCTCGTCTGTGCGTATGAGGCTCGCTTCGGGTATGGTAACCATCTTCAGGATAGAGTCTTACTCAATGAGGGTGAGCTTATATTCGATACTTTCATTATACCATAATTCCACTTGTGCTATAATCCATTATTATGATGAACAGCCGTTGGCCCGATCCACTGCAACCTGCCAGCGCCGCGGACGTGGCAACTTATCTGCAAGATTTTTGGCATCAGCTCGCTCCTCTGGCAGATTTATTAAATCGCCAGGAATATTTGTTGGCTGAACAGCAGATCAGTAGGCTGCGCCAGCTCGTGCTCAACATGATGTTGGCATTGAATGGCATCAAACGGCCAGCACAGACGCGTCATCTCAATACCTATCTGAGCCCCAGCCAACGCGCCGCGCTGCAAAAGACTTTGATCGTGCCCAATGAGCGTAGTGAAAGTTGGCTCGGTTGCGCCGTCGCCCTGGTGGTGATCTATCGCTGGTACGCGCCACAATTGGTGCAACGCTTCGAGGTAGCCTATCCACGAGCACTCGAAACCGCAACCTTGACGCAGCTGCAAAACAACCTGGCCGATTGGCCGCTCTCCATCACCACCGATGACGTTGCCATCAATGATACTCTCCCCGAAAAGAATGCGGGCTAAGCTGCGAACATGGCGACCGTCACTTTTGTAGCGCCCTTTGGCCTAGGTCAAAAGACGACTGTCTGGGCGCGGACACTCCCCCTGGCGCGGCAGCTTGTCCGGCATGGCCATCGCGTCTCGATTGTGATTCCACCCTGGGACACGCCTGCCGATGCGGGGAAACATGCTTGGCACGACGAAGTGGAGATCATCCAGATCCCACTCGGGGGCGGGACCGCCGCCCAAGTGACGCGCATGCTGCGCATCATCACCGAGCAGCGCCCGCGGATCGTGCACATTGTCAAGCCGCGGGCCCATGCTGGCTTGGTACAATGGTGGCTCTGGCAACAACGACGCTTGTTCACCCGCAGGCAGGATCGACCCGCCCTCTTGCTGGATATTGATGATTGGGAACAAGCCTGGGCGCCTATCAATCAGTATGGATGGTTACTCAGCCGCTTTCTGGCCTGGCAGGAGGAATGGGGCATCCGCCACAGCGATGGCATCACCGCGGCGAGTTGTTGGCTGCAGGCCCGCGCCCAAGCCTATACCCCACGCACGCCGGTGCTCTATCTGCCAAATGGGGTCGATGCTCTTACTGCGAGTGCGCCGCCTTTGCGAACCGAACGCCCGACGGCCGATCGCCAACACGCGCCGCAGATTCTCTTTTTCAGCCGCTTTGTGGAAGTCGAACCAGAGTGGCTGGTGGCATTTTGGCGTGCAGTGACCCAACAGGCGCCCCAGGCGCGGCTGCTGGTGGCTGGTTCACCCGTCCAAGCTGACCAGGATCAACGCTTTCAGCAAGCCATGGCCGCTGCACAATTCCCCGCCGCGACGCAGGTGGAGTGGCTGGGCTTTGTGACGCCAGCGCAGCAGCAGACGATCTATCAGGCCGTTGATTGTGCCATCTTCCCGGCGCAGCCTGTCCCTTTGCAGCAAGCCAAATGCAGCGTGCGTCTGGCCACCACGCTCTTGCAAGGTGTACCGGTGGTGGCCAGTGCCGTGGGTGAACAAGCCCAGTATGGGGCCAACGGCGCGGCCCGCTTGGTCGATGAAGCCGCATCACCAGCCGAGTTTGCCCAAGCCGTGCTCGACCTGCTCGATCAACCTGACGAGCAGCAGCGGATGATTGCGCAGGCTCACCAACGCTTGACCACAGCTTATGCTTGGTCAACACTGGGCGACCGTTTGGCCGAGTTCTACACGTCCTGGTTGTAGCCGCCAGCACTCGATCAATTCTTGTCCTTATCCTATGGGCAGCCCGGATAGTTTTTGCCCAGCTGTCCACTGCAGTACAATACAAAGACCATGAACCTGAAACCAAACAATTTTTCACTTCGTGCCGTGATTTTTGATATGGATGGCTTGATGCTGGACACCGAGCGCATCTACCATCGCGTGTGGCGGGCAGCCGGGCTCGAGGTCGGCTATCCGCTGCCCGAGGAGGTCATCCATGCCACCACTGGGCGGACCTTTGCCGACTGTTATCGTCTCTTTGTGGAGGCAGCCGGCCCCGGGTTTCCGCTGGAACAGTTTATCGACTGCTGGCCGCGCCATTGGGAACGAGCCGTAATGACCGAGGGCATTCCGCTCAAGCCTGGGCTGTTGGAATTGTTCGCCTGGTTGGAAGCGCAACAAATTCCCAAAGCCGTGGCCACCTCGACCAGCAACGAAGAGGCTCACCTGACCTTGCAGCAAGCCGGAATTGCCCATCACTTTTCGCTGGTGGTCACGGGCGATCAGATTGCGAATGGCAAGCCAGCGCCGGATATCTATCTGCTGGCCGCGGAGCGCATCGGGATCGATCCGCCCCATTGTGCGGCGCTCGAAGATTCGGAAGCGGGGGTACTGGCAGCCTCAGCCGCAGGCATGTACACGATCATGGTGCCCGACACCAAACAACCTTCCGCTGACGTTGCTGCTCGTGCCCGGCATGTTGTGCCTACACTCTTCGAGGCGCAACAGCTGCTTGCCCAAGCCTGGCCATCATGATGAACGCATCGCAACCCCAAACACCCGAGGAAATTCGCCGCTACAACCGCCGAGCCTGGAATCGCGCCGTGGCTCGCCGCAGCGAATGGACGATCCCGGTCAGCATGGCCGAGATCGATGCAGCCCGGCGGGGTGAATGGGAAATTCGCCTGACGCCAAGACGATCGGTGCCACGCACTTGGTTTCCTCCGCTGGACGGCTGTACGGTACTTGGCTTAGCAGCTGGTGGCGGCCAGCAAGGGCCCATCTTGGCGGCGGCGGGTGCGACCGTGACCACCCTCGACAATTCGCCCCGCCAGTTGGAGCGCGATCAACAAGTGGCCAAGCAAGCGGGCCTGACGATCCGCACGGTCGAAGGCGATATGGCCGATCTCAGCGCTTTTGCCGATGCGAGCTTTGATCTGATCGTCCATCCCTGCTCCAATCTCTTTGTGCCCGATGTCCGGCCAGTCTGGCGTGAGGCGTTTCGAGTGCTGCGCCCCGGCGGTGCGCTCTTGGCTGGCTTCTGCAACCCGGCCCTCTACATTTTTGACCAAGCCCTGGCGGATGAAGGCCAGTTGGTGGTCCGCCACCGCTTGCCCTATGCCGATACCACCAGCCTCTCGCCCGAAGAGCAGCAGCGCTATTTGGATGATGAACAACCACTCGAGTTTGGGCATACTTTGGAAGATCAGATCGGTGGACAGCTCGATGCTGGTTTTGTGCTGACCGGCTTTTATGAAGATGGCTGGCCTGGTATGGCGTTGGCCGACTATATGCCCATCTTTATGGCGACCCGGACGATAAAACCATGATAGCCCGACAGAAATCACCCAGGCGCTGGGCCCTGGCTCGCCTAGGCCTGCGCAGCTTCCCTGCGTTGCTGATTGCCCTGCTCTTTTGGAGCTTGAACCCCGGTACAACAGCCGCTCACGAGGGTAAACAGCCCCCGCCCCTCTCGCGGCTTCCGGCCTGCCGCGTGGTCGATGTTGAATGCTCGCTGGCCGACTTCAGCCGCCGTGACTGGGGCGCGATCCGGCCATTTCCGCCTCCCCGCTCCCCCGGTGATATCGCGCTCGCTATGGATCGCTGGCAGGTACGCGATACGCTTGAACCACTGCGCGACGTGCCCTGTGTCGATGGTTTCGCCGATATTTATCCTTGCCACAATGTGGATCTACTGGCCTTTATTCCCGTGACTGACATGGGGGACGTGGATGGCAACACCTTGTGGGGCTGGACGGATCCGGATACCAGCCGGGAATATGTGATCGCCGGAGTGCGCAATGGCGCGGCCTTTTTTGACATCACCGAACCGACCGCGCCGATCTACGTGGGGAAGCTGCCTTCGCACACGTTCTATTCCCCCTGGCGCGACATGAAGGTCTACAACAACTATGCCTTTATTGTCGCTGACCGCAATGGCCCCCACGGCATGCAAGTCTTCGATTTGACGCGACTGCGCACGTTGACGGGGACGTTACCCATCACCCTCACCGAAGATGCGCATTATGCCGGGTTTAATGAGGCGCACAACATTGTGGTCAACGAGGAGACTGGCTTTCTCTATGCCGTGGGCACCGAAACCTGTAATCAGGGGATTCACACAGTCGATATTCGCGACCCGCTCAATCCGCAAGCGGCCGGCTGCTACACCGAGGATGGGTATGTGCACGATGCCCAATGCGTGGTCTATCGCGGGCCAGATGCGGAGCATCGAGGGCGGGAACTCTGTTTCAATGCCAGCACAGCCCGCATCAGCGTGGTGGATATGGACAGCAAAGCCGCGCCGCGGCGCATCTCCGAGCTGCAATGGCAGGGGCTGGGCTATGTTCACCAAGGCTGGCTCACTGCGGATCAACGTTACTTTCTCGTCAATGACGAATTTGATGAGTTGTTCTTCAACCATTCAGCACGGACCTACGTCTTTGATATGATCGACCTCGACGCGCCGGTGCTACTCGGCCATTACCAAGGCAATTCGCCCGCCATCGACCACAATCTGTATCTGCGCGACCCCTGGGTCTTTGAGGCCAACTATACAGCCGGCTTGCGGATCTTGGAGATGCGCAACTTGCAACGGGCGCGGCTAGCGGAAGTCGCCTATTTTGACACCTACCCAGGCGGGGATGAGCCAGAATTTACTGGTGCCTGGAGCCCCTATCCTTTTTTCGCCAGTGGCGTGGTTGCGGTGAATACGATTGATCGAGGACTGTTTCTGCTGCGACCCAATCTGCCTGAACCGCTCGTCGAGCTTGAGGTATTCTTGCCGTTGGTCCAGAAGTGAGGCTAGCGAGAGGAAAGCAGTGAGAGCGAAAGGATTTATCACAGTACCCCATGCTCTCACTGCCTAGACTACGCTTGGCTGCGTAGTACTTCGCTACCCCTGTGCGGCTCGTAAGCCACTATCCAGGTTGAGCAACTGATTGAGCATGGGCGAGCATTTCGGCAATGCTCGTGAACTTCACACGCGGTTTGCGATGGGCCACTCCGGCAGCCAACTCCGCCTGATCGATCAGGCGCCAGCCTTCAGTGGTGACAAATTGTACCCCACGTTCTTGCAATAGGCGCTCAATGGCGGCCGGATCGCTCACCGCCGGTGGGGGCAAGCTGTACAGATCACTCAGCAAATTTTGCACCGTTTCTAACGAGTCGGGTTTATTGGTGCCAATGATGCCGGTTGGTCCACGTTTGGCCCAGCCGACCACATAATCACCAGACACAGGCTGCTTGGTAGCCGGGTCAATGATCCGGCCCGCGACGTTGGGCAAGGTCCCCGTGCGGTCATCATACGGCAGGCCACTGAGCGGCAAACCTCGGTACCCCACAGCCCGCAAAACCAGTCCAGCGGGAATGGTTTCGAACTGCCCAGTGCCGCGCGCAACGACAGTGCCGTCCTCTTGCACTAGCAGCTCATTCTTCTCGATCTGGACCGCGGTCACTCGCCCATCTTCGCCGATGATCTCGTGCGGCGAGACCAGAAAACGCAAATGGATGCGCCGCGGCTTGCCCATGAGTGGCCGTTCTGCCAATGCCTGTAAATGGGCGAGATTGCGCTGCGCTTCGGGATCCGCCGCAACCTGGGCAGCGGTCGTCGCATCCAGCACCAATTCAGCAGGATCAATGATCACGTCGGCTTCGGCTAGCTCGCCAAGCTCCTTGAGCTCTGCCAGTGTAAATTTGGCCTGCGCGGGACCACGCCGCGCCAAAATATAGATATCGCGAATGCCACTCACCGCCAATGCTTTTTCAGCGTGGAGAGCAATGTCGGTGTTTGCCAATTCGGCGGCCGAGCGGGACAAGATACGAGCCACATCCAATGCCACATTACCTACACCAACGACCACCGCACTGCTGGTCGGGAAGGGCAATTCTAAATTGGCATAGTCTGGGTGGCCGTTATACCAAGCCACAAATTCAGTTGCCGACAGGCTGCCGAACAGATCCTCGCCGGGGATGCCCAAACGCCGATCGGATTGGGCGCCAGTCGCATAGATACGCGCGGCATAATGCGTTTGTAGATCAGCAATACTCAGATCTTTGCCAATCTGTACATTGCCAAAGAAACGAAACTGGCTGGCAGCCATTGTGCGATCAAAGAGCTGCGTCACCAATTTGATCTTGGCGTGATCCGGGGCGACGCCGTAACGCACTAGGCCATACGGAGTTGGCAGACGGTCGAACATATCGACCCGCACGGTGATGCGCCGCTGATTGAGCAGTGAGCCAGCCGCGTAGAAGCCAGATGGCCCCGCCCCAACGATCGCCACCGACAAGGGGTTGTCAGAGCTACCTAATGAATCATCCACAAAGAACTCCTTTCAATTTATGGCTGAAATAAAGGCGCGACACGCCGAGCAAAGCTCAGAATGCGCCGCGCCTTGGTTGATATCTAAAAAATTGTTTGGTGGGTACTTATTGCTTCTGTAACATACTGCTGAACTGGCGAACCAACGTTAGCAAGCTGATACCGAGTTGGACATAATCACCTGGAC
>CAZMRA010000193.1:0-5721 GCA_964568485.1 uncultured Caldilineaceae bacterium
TGAGGTGGACCTGAAGGGAATTGAACCCTTGACCTCTACAGTGCGATTGTAGCGCTCTCCCATCTGAGCTACAGGCCCTCGCCTAGAACAAGAACAAAGTATAACAGAGATATTTGCACGCGTCAAATTTTAGCGTTCTGCCATGTGGGGTTTGAGATTTCTCACCACTGTAGTCCACTCATGTAGTGGCGTGTGGTGTAGAACACACCGGACCAATTGTAGAGCTGCTATGCTGAATAGGTTCTTAATGTATTAATTTCTGACGTAAGTGTTACCCAGCGACGGCTAGATTCGTTTGAGGGCTGTCGGTAGTGTAGACGTGGTTTATCCAGCGCAAAGAGCGTCAGGATTTGGTCCGAATTAGATGTCAGAAAGATCCAGCAGGTTTATTCAACGATCATTAAACTGTGCTGTGTAAGGATTAGACAAAAGCAACTCAACTACCTCATCGAGGGAACATTCCTGAACACCCTCCCGTCGATAAGGAAGTGAAGATAGAGGGGGACATGATGAATCGTCAAATGAATCGAGCCTTGATGATTGGCGCCGCAACTATCCTGACATTCTCGCTTTTTGCCGGGGTGGTCAATGCCCGCAATGCGCCAGCAGTGACCATCAAGCCGAATTTAGAAAATGTGCGGGAGTATGCCGCGGCGATTTCTGAATATAGCTACGCTGTGGATGGCGGTGTGTTGTTCGCCGGTGGCCCGCAAGGGTGGGTTGAAGTTGCCACACCAGATGAGATTATCGTTGGCGCTGTTGCCATCGATGCTGCTGACCCAGAGACTCTTTATATCGGTGCTGCCAATACGTTAGCCATTTATCGCTCAAATGATGGTGGGTTGAACTGGCTGCGAGTTCCATTAACCAGTGATTATATCGGCGGTGTGACTGATTTGGCTGTCGACAGCACCCAACGCATTATCTATGTGGGTACGGATACGGCAGGAGTATTCCGGCTGCGCGATGTGGGCTCAAGCATAGTCTTAACTGGTCATTGGTTGTTGGATGAGCCAGTTTTGGAAGTGGCGGCTGATAGCAATGGACATGGCCTGGCCTTTGCCCGCACACGAAGCACGCTGTATCGCGGCGAGAACTTTGGGGTCACCTGGAGTGAGGTAGACAATCTTGGAAGTGCTCCTACCGCTGTGGTGATTGCCGATGGTGACCAACCAATCGTCTATGTTGGAACTACAGATCGGGGTGTGGTAGAGAGCCATGATGGCCTAACTTGGACGAGTGCCAATGATGGTCTGGGGTATGTGCCTGGCTCACGGTTACACGTGGATGCCTTGGCTATCGACCCGCAACAGCAGGATGTGCTCTACGTTTCGACCAGCTACCTTTATGGCAGCAGCGAATTGCATCACAGCCCAATCGGGGTAGCGATGACTCAGGATGGGGCTCAAACCTGGAGCACGCTGTACACTGACCATCAGACCGCTGTAACCGGGTTGATGCCAGTGAGTGGGATGACGGGAGCGGTTTATGCGGTGAGCAATGTGAGCCGCACTCCGCAAGCGTTGGGCTCGGCGCCCGTGGCTCCAGCTGAGGTGGCTGCCGCTGAAGTGGCCGAGCTAACTGACTCGGCTCCGTCGGTTACCAGCATCGCCTCATGGATCATCGCTGGTTTGGCCGCCATGGCTCTGGTTTACGCCATCGTCGTCGACTTGCGCAACCGCCCGCTGGCTCGCCGCCCACTGAGTCCCAGCCCGGTTCGCCGTAATAGCTAGGTGAGTAAGCCTCACTGAAGTCGACTGAAATTAAAGCGGAACTCCTAAGAGTTCCGCTTTTTCATTGGTCTGATTTTCGGTTCAGTCCTCTGATCGCACCCAGGTATTAGCCAACCGGCAATTTGTCTGGAACCGAGGTTGGTGGGGGCTGGTTGTAATGACCGCGTCGCCCATTTAAACGAATGCGGATCAATTCGGCGACCATGCTAATGGTGTTTTGTAGGGGGCGAATGCGACTATTTTGGCCATAATACCAGTGAACTGGCACTTCAATCATGCGCAGCCCGTGGCGCGAGGCAATGTGTAGAATTTCCACATCAAAGCCCCAGCCATCGATCCGTTGCAAGGGAAAGACGATCAATGCTGCATCACGCGTAAAGCACTTGAAGCCGCACTGGGTATCCTGCACGCCTGGGACTGCCAACGTGCGCACCAGAAAATTGAAGACGCGGCCCATAAGATGGCGATGCCACGGCTCTCCATGCCGGACTGCACCGGGTCCCTCGCGGCTAGCGATGGCAACCTCAAACGAGCGAGGCGGTAATGCAGGTGGCAGAAATTTGCTCACCTCTTCAATCGGAACTGCCAGATCGGCATCCGACATGATGCGATAGTCGCCACGCGCCTGCAACATGCCATATTTTACCGCGGCCCCCTTGCCTTGGGGGGTATGATAGAGATAAACCTGAAAAGGATCGTCCGGTTTGACAGTTTCCTGACGAAATTGTTCAACGGCCGCGGCTGTGCCATCGTCTGAGCCATTTTCGACCACGATTATTTCGGAGCGATAGGGTTGCTGGCGCAAAAAGTTGGCTATTTTGTACAGCGTTGGCGGGAGCCGCAACTCTTCGTTATACGCCGGAATAATAATGCTTAAAAACGGCGACTGTTCCAAGTCACCCACGTAGCTAGTTCTCCTCGTACCGAATTTTTTACACTTGCTATCCGTAAGTTTGCACCATTTACCTTATTTCGCTTCGCCCTGGAAGCCGCAACCATTTATGGATAGCTTTGTGAATAACTTGTTTCGTAGTCCTGTGCTTCTGGTCGATATACGCTGATTGCGAACGCTCGCTACGTAGCCTCAGTTGGAGCAACAATCGCTCCACCGAGCTAAGCAGAGCATTTGCGGAGGCTGGCAGACTGTCCAGTATTATAGCGTAAAAAGCACAAAAAAAACACGTAGCAGACTACTTAAATTCATATTATGCTCAACTTCGTAGCACCCCAGATCTCCTGGATCGTCCCGTACTGCCTTGCGCAGCTCTAGGAAATGGTCATGGTAGGAGGCTGTTGAGGGCGAGCAGTGAGAAGATTTCGACCACAATTGCTCCCCCCCACAACATATACGCCCCAGTCGGCTGGTTGCGCAAGACCATCCACAATCCCCAAAGGCCATTCGTTAGCCAAGTGAGTAAGCCAATCGCTGGGAGGATGAAGAGAGAATTCTTTTCACGCACCACTTCTGGTAGCCCTTCGCTGTTGTACCGGAAGGTCAACAGATTAGGCAAAGTGGGGTAATGGATCATCAGATTGCCAAAAAGTGCCAAAACCCCAATCAATCCCAAGGTCAAGAGCACAAGACTGACCGTGCGATTTTCTAGCCAACTCGGACTTAAGTCCGATGCTTCTTCCTCATTGACAAGAGTCACCGGCCCAAGACGATAACTCTCTTGCAGATGTTCCAGAAAACGCGCTTGCCACTGGGGCGAGATTGCAAGCACCGCAGCACCTGTATCAAGCAGCAGAGATTCTTGCAGGGGGCGAGTTGTGTATAAGTGGAGATGGGCCAGACCGAGTACTTGGGCGCGCCGCAGACCGGGCAGAGGCCATTCATACCACTGGGGTCGGCTACTCTCTTCGATCCCACCTTCGATGATGCGTTGGATGGATTGAAGTGGCACCACTCGCCGCCGGTATGCCCAACGGATCTGTAATCCGTTGCGGTCGACCCAATACTCCAAGCTGAAGGCTGACCAAGTCCGGTAGCCCACGTAAGCTATCACAGGAATACTCAGGATGGCCAGCAAGATCAGCGTGAACCTTAGCCAGTCGGTCGGTCGCTGCATTGCCCACGCGATCAGCAGGCCGTCGATCAAGAGCAGCCAGCCGATAGCCACTAATCCTTCCCAACGTGTGCGGTCGGCAACCGGCTTAAAGACCATAGCGAATTCCTATCGATGAGCAGCGAAGCCTTTGAACATTCCGCAGAGGCTTCGCTGCTTGGGGACGAGATTTATTGTTCCTTGCGATGGCGTACATAGACACGTACCGGCTCGCTTTGGGTCATGTTTCCAGCTTTGTCGTAAGCCCGTATCCGGAAGACATGACTTTCGAAATAGACCCCTGCGCTTGTGCGGATGGCTTGGAACCCATCGCCGTATTGCAGCATGCGGCCGGGCTGCACTTCTGGATCCGTACTCTCAAAGCCGAGCCAATTTTCGGTACCCGGTTGCTCGATCTGCTCGATGTCGCGCATGGTGATCCGCCAGCGGACATTGTACGGTGCGACGGTACTGGTGATAAAGTCGCGGCTATCAATGGAGAAGACAACTCGATCGACTGCCCACGTATCTTGCACCAGGGCATTGACGTTGATCTGTCCATCATCTTCCATCACGTACAAGCGATCTGCCCTGGGTTCGCTGAGTACCAGTGTGGGCGGTGAATTATCTACTGTAACCGGAATCTTAACTTCACGTGGGCCATCCTCTCGGTTGACGGTCAGCCGCAGTGTATAGACCCCTTCGCCCAGGCCCGTGGTGTCAAATGTTTGTATGATGTCATTGACCACCTCATCGCCTCGTTCATCACCAATCGGCGTCCACTCTTGTGGATCCAAACCGCGGCCAAATTCTAAGCGGAAAGGGCCACCGCGGGCATTGCCACGCACTTCATAAGCACCACCAATAAAATCATTGACCAACGGTGAGATGATCGCCACATCCGGATCAAAGCTTTCAATCGGCGGGGCAGCGATCGTCGTGGGCGGCTGTTCGATGCCATTTTCCCGTACCCAGTCCGCTGCCTCTTGGGGTAGAATTTGGTAGACCCGCGTCGTGCGATTTTCCGGTGGCGTATTGGGTCCCGCCAATTGGCCAGTTGTGGTATCAATTTCAAAGGGCTGCCAAATGTTGTCAACCAGCGTCGGTTCCGTGCCAGCTACAAAGATTTCGCTGCGTTGGCTCTGGCAACTAGGGCTCGGCAACAAGCCACTGGGCAAACAGACCGCTCGTGTCGTGACATTGGGCGGTTGATCGTACCAAATGGCTGGCAAACCTTCATGATAGCGCCGCATGACCCCATTCCAAATCGGCGCAGCACCATCCAAGCCAGTCACATTGCGCATGGCCTCGTTGTCTGTGTTGCCGACCCAAACCCCCACGGTTAGCTGGGGCGTAAAGCCCATGGTCCAGTTGTCTTTGAACGCATCCGTGGTACCGGTTTTGGCCGCCACTCGGCGATCCGGCAAGGTCAACATGGTATTGGAGCCAAACGCAGGAGCACGTGCCACATCATCGCTCATGATATCTGCCATGATGTAGGCAACGTCACTGCTGATGATGCGCTCGCTCTCTGGTGCTTCGTATTTCTTTAACACATTCCCTTTGTTATCGCGCACCTGCAAGACCGAAACCGGGTTGAGTTTGCGATAGCCGGTCCGTAATTCATCCGGCAGCACTGGCTCACCAATCATCACACCTTGATTGGCAAAGACGCTAAAGGCAAAGGTGTGATCAAGCAAGCGGACTTCGCCACCACCCAACACGAGGCTGAGCCCATAAAATTCTAGACCACGGTTGAGTCCGTTGATCCCCATACGGTGAGCCATGCGGAGTGCATCGGCAACCCCAACCTGGTCCATCACTTTGATGGCGGGGATGTTATAGGAGCGTGCTAATGAATTGCGGAGCGAAACCGGACCATGGTATTGGCGATCATAATTTTCAGGACGGTAAAAACTGCCGTCGCCTAAGGGGAAGGCTGA
>CAZMRA010000193.1:5731-9707 GCA_964568485.1 uncultured Caldilineaceae bacterium
TCATCGTCGCCGCATTCATCCCTTCAGTCAGCGCCGTCAGATAGACATAGGGCTTGAAGCTGGAGCCCGGTTGTCGCTCTGAGAGGGCGATATTCACTTCTCCATCAATATCGGCGTTGTTGTAGTCCAACGAGCCGACCATCACCAGAATTTCACCAGTGTCATTTTTGATGGCAACAACCGAGGCGTTGCTGGCATTCTTGTCAGTAGCAATCAGCTGCGCGACTTGATCGCGGGCAATCTGTTCGGCCGCTTTTTGCAGGGGTACGTCCAACGTGGTGTAGACGGTTAGCCCATTGCGCCAGATAAAGTAGGGATCCTCCGCGGTGTTATATTGGCGTTTGATCTGATCCAATACATAGAGCGCAAAGTGGGGGGCGGTGAGAATATCAAACCGCTCTGCGACCGACTTGCGTAAGTTGCCTAGGGGTTCGGCAAAGGCTGCGTCGGCCTCGGCCCGCGTGATGTAACCCGCTTCGACCATGGCATTGAGCGCGATCCCCTGGCGTTCTTTGGCATCTTCAAAGTTGTCGATGGGGTTGAGAGCAGGGAATTGCGGGATCGGGGCCAACATGGCGGCTTCGGCCAAGGTCAAGTCACGGGCACTTTTGCCAAAATAGACCTGGCTCGCCGCTTCGATGCCGTAAGCTAGGTTGTTGTACGAGTTATAGTTGAGATACCACTCTAAGATGCGCTCTTTGGGGTAGCGGCGCGTAACCTCCATCGCCAGTACCAGCTCTTTCAGCTTACGGGCATAGCTTTGCTGGGCGCGATCTTCGGGCGCAATCACGATATTTTTGATCAACTGTTGGGTGATCGAAGAACCACCCTGAACCGCGCCCCCCTGCAGGTTGGAGAAGAAGGCGCGCATCAGACCGCGTACATTGACACCTGGATTTTCCCAAAAGTTGCGGTCTTCTAGAGCAACCGCTGCTTTATATGCCCAGGGTGACATTTGATCCAATGGGACATAACGTCGATCACCACGGAATGGCCGCGGATCGACGCTTTCGTATAGCAGGTGTTGACCGGTTCGGTCATAGATCCGAACTGTTTCAAACTCATCTTGTTGAGTCTCAATCACCTCGGCGTCGGGCAATTGATCCGCATAGGTGCGATAGATGCTCATGACAGTAGCGGCACCTAGCCCACTCACTGTCGCCACACTCATGACGATAATCAGCAAGATCGCTCCCAAGCTTTGGCTTGCCCACAGCCACGGTCGTGGCCGGTTGACTTGAGCCCGATGGCGCTTGCGGCGCGACATTAGAATAAAATCGTGACGGTCTAATCGCTTCATTGCTTATGGATTCCAAAGTTCGCCCAGCGCATGGCGCAGAGCGAGCAGAGCCGGTTCCTGATTACGCTGCTGTAACCAGATAAAATTGAGTGAGCAACGCAATGGCTGGGGCGACCACAACAAAATATCGCCACTGGCCGCGGCAGCTTTTGCTTCGCTCTCTTCGAGCACAGCAGCCCCCACGCCAGCACGAATTAGATCGATCTTTGTCGGCCCATCGTCGGTCATGGCAATTTTGCGCGGTGTTAATCCTTGCTGGGCAAAGAGCGCATCGCTCACGGCTTCAAATGGGCAATAGATAGTCGAGGCGATCCAGGCCAGAGCAGCAATATCTAGCCAACGCCCACTGCGCAGTTGTGGTTCCCAATGCAATGGGGCCGCCACCACCAAATCGATCTCACCGAGCGTCAAAGTCGCCAACTCTTCGCTGGGCGCTGGACCAAACAAGAACCCACCATCCATCGTCCCCATGCGCACTTGTTCGATGATCCGCCCAGACACACTATTCGTCAAGTGAAGGCGTAGCTGGGGATGACGTGCTTGCAGGGTCGCCACTAATCCGGGCACTTGTAAGCGCTCTGGCGTGGCGTTCAGGCCAATCCGCAATTCACCGCTGAGTTCATCGCGAAGGGTGGCTGCTTGGTGCACCATGGCATCGGCGGCTTGCAGAGCTTGTTCAGCTTTGATGCGCAATAATTCACCGTGTTGGGTCAGTTGCATCCCGCGTGGGGTCCGCACGAAGAGTTCAACCTTGAGCTCGCTCTCCAGCGCTTTGATATGGGCACTGACCGATGGGGGAGTGGTATAGAGTCGCTGCGCTGCTCGGGTAACACTTTGTTCAGCAGCGACAGTCACAAAGGTGCGCAGATGGTAAAGTTCCATAATACCATTCAGAAAAGCTGAATGAAGCCTTTCCAAAAAACACATTTACATTCCAAGTTAGTCATTATAAAGTGTGCAGAGGGCAAAGCCAAGTTTTTGCCCAGCGTTGGCAAAGTGTCATGCAAGCTCAAAAATATATTCGCATAGCAAGTTTCGAGGAGGTAAGCGTCTATGTCTTCTGCGGTGCCTATTCAAACGACTCATACTGCTGAGGATATCAACATCCTGCAATCGCGAGTTTTTGTCCAACCTGCAGCTGAACCAGCGGATGCGCACGCCTTTTTCAGCCGTAAATTGAGTTACGAGACCGACCCATCGGATGTGTATGCGGATCAGCAGGCCGGTGTGCCGGGCTTCGTCTTGCTAGATGTGCGCAGTGCTGAAGCCTATTGGCAGGGACATGCGCAGGGCGCGCTCAGCTTGCCCCATCAGACGATCAATGTCGCCACCACCAGCCAATTTGATCCCGACACCTTACTGATTGTCTACTGTTGGGGGCCAGGCTGCAATGGTGCAACCAAGGCGGCGATCAAGCTGAGCGCACTCGGATTTCGGGTCAAAGAGATGATTGGCGGCTATGAATATTGGGCGGAGAAAGAGCAACTGCCTGTTGTGCGCGGCATCTAGTTGCGCTGCAGCTGCCGATCGTTACCGGAGGAGCGCTTCCATCAGTTCAGCGGCGCGTTGCGGGCCACCCAATTCGGCGAACTCTGCGCGTAAGCCTTCAGCGTTAGTTCGGATGGGCGAGAGATCGGGCAAGATATGGGCCAAGCCACCGACTAGCTGCTCGACCGTCGCTTCTTTGGCGGGAATATGGAAGCCCACGCCGCTGCGCACCACACCTTGCGCTTGGTGGATCTGATCCGCCGCGTGGGGCACAACGATCTGCGGTACACCGTGGGTGACGAGTGCATGGGTGGTGCCAGCGCCGCCGTGATGAATTACGGCGGACAAGCGCGGCAAGACGGCAGCAAAGGGGACCGAGGCGACGACAATTGCTTGCCGCGGCAGTCGCCCCCGCAACGCCGTCACATCCTCCTGGCGCCAGCCGCCGCCCAGGGCTAGGATCGGCATGCAGCCGATCTGCACTGCCGCATAGGCCGCATTGAGGAAAAAATTGGCATCTTTACTAAAACTGGTGCCAAGCGTGATCAGTACCCAGGGATCATCCGTTGGCCAAGTGGGTGCTGGTGCTACTGGCGGAGCGCTGCCCCCAACATGTTGGGTTTGGGGCAATAGCTCCAGTCCGTGATACCAGCCGGGGCTCCAATAGGTGAGATGCAGATGGGGCGAAAGCTGGGCGGCTGGGCCTTCCTGCGTCCAATTGGCGCCGCGTAGGCCAAATTGATCCAGCAGCCCTTGCAGCCGTTGGCGCGCTAGCTCCAAGAGTGGATCGAGGCCAGTGCTAGTTTTGGGAGGCTGCGCGGGCCAACCCGCCACCACAAAGGGGATGGCTAAGGCCTCGGCGGCCAAGCCAGCTGCGCTCACAAATACTTCGCTGACTATCAGATCTGGTTGCCACTGTCGGCCGAGGTCGATCAGCGCCTGACAGGCTGGCGCGACCAGCGTAGGATCCAGCCACTGATCGAGCGCCCGTTCCCCGCGCACTAAGCGCAGCTGCGCAGCATCCCAACTGGGATCCGGCATGAGCGGTGGGGGTGGGGGCCAGCGCCAGCCCGTGATTTCCAGCGGATGAAAAGGCACGCCGGCAGCCTTCACGAGCTCCGCCACCTCGCGGCCACTGGCCCAGAGCACGGTGTGCCCGCGCTCGACCATGGCCGTCGCCGTCGCCAG
>CAZMRA010000194.1:0-9683 GCA_964568485.1 uncultured Caldilineaceae bacterium
TCTGGCGCTTCGATTGCCCTGCTGACCAGTGATGGCGAAGCTGTGGCTGTCGAGTCGAGCACCGAAGCTGGTGTGCTCTTCGCCGAACTCAGCAGTGGTGATTATGTGGTTTCGGTGGAAGATGCCGCTGGTTATACACTGGCCAGCGAAGCTGAAGCCGCTGTGGTGGTTGCGGATGATGCAGAAGCCGGGCAGATCGTTTACATTCCGGTTGCTGAATAACCCGTACACCGTTCTACAACAAATCGATAAAAATAAGGGTGGCGCAATGCGCCACCCTTATTTTTATTCTAACGCCCGCAATCAATGCGCTGGTGTACGAACTTGGTTTAGCTTTCTTCCTCCGCAAGCGCCTCGGCTGGGGCGTAAAAGATCAGCATCACCGAGCCATATTGCCGCCGGTCGTACTCTTCTAGATACGCTAGCTCAATCGGCACAGATTCCTTGGGGTGGATCTGCACAATCACGGAGCCATGAGAGGTCAACAACTCAGGCCGCTGATCCACGAGTAGCAGCGCCTTTTGCCAGAGTTGTTTGTATTGCGGTGGCGCAATGTAGATAAAATCAAAGGGCTCACCGTGGTAACGCTCCAAAAAGAGAAAGCTATCTCCCTGCTGGACGGCTGCCTGCTCACTCAACCCACAATGGCGTAGATTGGTCCAGATCGTCTCGACTGCCCGCCGGTTTATATCTAAAAATTGGGCAAAGTCGGCCCCCCGGCTCAGAAATTCAATACCAACCGCGCCTGTACCGCCAAAAAGATCTAACACACGCGTACCTTCGATCCAGTCATGCAGGATACTAAAAAGCGCACTTTTGGCGCGATCGGTAATGGCCCGGGTTCCCTCACCGGGTACCATCAACAATCGACGACCTTTGGCACTTCCTGTAATTACACGCATGGCAGCTTTTCCGTCCCGACTAGCGAGTCAGGATTGTATCCCACGTGTTGTTGTCGAGTAGGCGGATATAGCGGATGGTTGCATCCTCATAGCAGCCCAGCAAGCGACCGCGCTCAAACCGCTGGATCACGGCGTGCTGGCAAAGTCGCTCTTCACGTGGCACGGTACCCATAATCTCGGCCAAACCCTCGACTGAACACCAAATCTTGCTAAAGCCGCGCCGTGGCAACGGAGGAGAATCTTCCGCCACCCCCAGCGGATTGCACGAATAGGTCGGCTGATCTTCACTCCAGCTATCGACATAGACTTCCCAACGATTATCAGGCAACAGTACATAAATTTGCGCCTCGTTGCTCAACCAAAGCATAAAGCGGTCGATCTCTGGGCCGGGGCCAAATTCATTGATGCCCACATCATCAAAGAGTGCTGGCTCCACCGCACAGCCCATTGCCGCTTCCAGATCGGGATAACCGGCCAGATCGAGGTCTGGCTGGATGGGGCAACTGCCATCTGCAGCCCGTTCCACGGTACTGGCAACCGTTACCGTCCCAGGCACAGCCGGAGCCAATGGCGGATACTCGACGACACTCGCCGTCTCGGTCACTGGCGGAGAAAGGGTGGGTTCAGGCAGCAGCGGCGACTCCTCGGCGGGGGTCGGGGTGGCCAACGGCGATTCAGGCTCGTCGACGGCCGTCGGCGCTTCGGTCGCAGTAGGTGGGGCCGGTGTTTGGGTCGGGGTGGGAGTCGGTTCCGGATCACCACAGGCCGCTAACAACAGCGGTACCACAATTAACCAACAAAAGATGCGAAACAGTCTATGTTTTTTCCAAGTCATGCTCATTTATCCACGTGTAATTGAAATCGGACGAAGCTCAATCGCATAATCTCCCAACCCTGCGCTGGTTGGTAACCGCTGGCCGCTCACCGGATCGTATAGGCCAACTACGATCCGATATTCACCGAGCGGAAGATTCGGGGGAAGCAGCAAACCGTAATGATCGATAATTTCCTCTCCGGGTTGCCAACTACTCGTCGGCCGTAACCATTGCACCGGTTGGCCGTCGCGTTGGGCAATCTTCTCATTATGCGGATCTACCAAATGCACAAAGACGTGATAGTCTTGGTCAACACGCTGTAGGCTGGACCAGCGCAAGGCCAACAAGATCGCCCCGCCGGGCTCACTCTCACTGGTCAAGCCATAGCCATTCAGGCGGATCCAGCCGTTATCCTCGTTGATGCCCAGCGTTGCTTGGGCCGGATCACCAAAGATCGTGCCGAGGCCGCTTTCAACGAGAGAGGCCTGGTGCGCCGTTGCATAGAGAGCAAGGCGCTTCCCGTCCACATCAGGTAGGCGCGTTTCGTAGAGCAGAAAGTCATTCATCCGGAGCGCCCGCTCCCAACCCGATTGTTCGGGCAATGCTGCTTCAGGAATGACCCACAGACGAGCGTAGCGCTGTTCTAGTTCCGTTAGCCAGGCTTGGTCACTGGCGTCCAACGTGCCAGTGGGCGAAAAACCATACGTCGGGAGCTTGCCATGATAGACATTGGCAAATTGCTGTGTCTGCGTGGGTTGCAACCACAAGATTGCATCCTCGTCCCGTTCTAGCGTAGCGATCTGCTGAGCTACGGCATGGTGTTCGGTCGCTGTCAAAACATATTGATAACGCACCAACAGGGCAATGGCGATGCCACAGAGAAAAATCCCATAGAGCCAATTGACTTGTGAACGCTCAGTGGGCGGTTCAGTGACGGTGTCCGTCGAGTTGCGCAACATCCGAGCCAACAAAATTACGCCCAACAATGCGCTAGCAAGTGTAGCGAGCAAGGCCGCCCAATCAATCTCCCCGCCTTGCCACCACGCTAGTTGAATCAAGTCAGGCCGTAGATATTGCCATTGCAAGACCAACGGCGAAAGCCCAATGGCCAGAAAGGTTTCGGGTGCAAACAATGGCTGGTAATTGGCCGCCAACCATTCCTGGACCAAATTGAAGGGCACCAACATCCCTAAAAATTGCACACCAACCGACAGGACAAGCACACTCCAGACCACCACAGGGCCGAGCCAACCCCAGCGGCGCTGTCGTATGGCGTGTTCCCAGGTGGGACCGACCAATAATGCCAAGAGCGGCACCAGGGGGACCAAAAAGCGCGGTCCCCAGCTGTACCCCCCGTGCCACATATACCACTTGGCATAAACGAAGACATAGAGGGCGGTTAGGGCCAAAATCGTGACGAATAGCCAACGAGCTTGCCGCCAAAACCAAGACAAAGCCGGAAAGATCAACAGCAGGCTGGGGCTATACCAGAAAAATCCTCGTGCCGGGCCGAGCAACAAACCATAAAGTCCGGCCAGCCAATCTCCATTGAAATTTTCGGATTCGACATATCCGCTATCAAAGAAATCACCATAGCGTGCCCAGTTCCACCACAACGAGAGTAGGCCAACCAGCACAATCGGTACCAAGAAGGTAACCAGTGGTCGCCAATGGCGTTCGATGAAGGCATACCAACCGAGCCGCGGTGCGCTGCTGCGATCGTGCTCGCTCAAGTTGAGGAGCAGCACCAACAGGAAGACCGGCAATGTCATCAAGTTGATAGTACGGGCCAGGTAAGCGATCCCCCAGGCCACACCGCCGACCAACAGATAACGTTTGCGCCGAGTCTGCTGATGGGCCGCCAGACAGTAAAGCGCCGCAAACAATCCCCACCCACAAACAGGGTCACTAAAAAAGCCCTGTGTATAAGGCCAGGCCAGCGTCGCCAAGCCGAAGATCAACGCCGTGGCGGTCGCGGTGGATGGGTGCCAATTCAGCCGCCGCCCGGTTCGATAGATCAACGCTCCGGCAAAGGCAGTCAAGAGCGGATTCAGCAACAATGCGGCTTGCACCAACCCCAAAGCTGACCAAGTTTGTGCCAAACGTACCAATGGATAGGCCAACAAGGCCATCCCGATACCTTTGCGACTATATAACTCGCCATCCGGACCAAAGCTGCCCTGCTGTATCCCCATCCACAGCAGTTGGTTGCTATCTAACTCGCCACGTCGCACCATACTTTCCACGGTGGCGAACATGCTCAGCCCATCACTGCTATCAATCACCCCGGTAAAGGTAAAAAGATAACACGCTAGCAAAACGCCAAAGATCAAAAAAGCGATAGTGCGATCCCGTGCAGAAATTTCAGCCATAACCATCAACTATTGACTATACATCAATCAGCGGTTACCCGTACATCAAATGCGACATGGTCAGCAACTTGCTCGGCGGAGACTTGCCAAGTGAGGCGACCCGCTTCATTATACATCCCGACGATCAAACGATAGTCGCCGGGCAACAGATCAGGCGGGAGGGCCAATCGAAAGGGGTCGCGAATCAGCGTCTCAGCTTGCCAGAGATCGGTCGGGGCCAACCCACCAACCGGTAGATTATCTTGCTGGGCAACCAGTTGGCCGGCCTCATTCAGTAACTGGGTAAAGACCGTATACCGCTCGGTTACTGCCGTCGCAGTTTGCCAGTATAGCACCAAATCAAAATCAGTGCCCACTTGCACAGGGCCCCAATCCACCGCCCAGAGTGCGATCTCCTCATCCGCTGCGGGACGGGCGAGCGCTAACGGCTCTTCCGGCAACTGAATGCGGCGCTCGACGGTGCATGCACCCAACGTTTGCGCTTCGAGCAAAGTGCCAGGCACCTGCGACAATTCATTCGGGTTGGGCGGCAACCCAGGCTGGTGGATCCACCAAAATTCGCGCTGACCCACAAAGTCCACCATCCGTTCGGCGGCCACTTCGGGCCAAGGCCGGTCCAATGTGTTATAGCCATCCACCACGCGGAAGCTATAATCCTGCCGCAGCCATGGGTAAAGCTCCTGCCATACTTCAATTTGGTCGGTAATGATCAAGCGATTAGGCGCGGCTGTATTGGCTTGCAAATAGGCGATTGCTGGCTGACAGACATGTTCGGCCAAGCGGCGGTCGGTATAGGCCTGGGCCATGCGCGGCGTTGCGGCAATCAAGCCGATTAGCGAGAGTACCATCAACCCATTGGCGAGCTGCTGGCTGATCCGCTGAAGCCGCAGCCCCGGCGTCACTGTCGGCCAAATTTGTCCCAGCCATTCCCCCATCAGCAAAAGCAGCAGCAGCGTACGCATCAGCACAGTGCCAATCAACAACCAGTGTTGATCCGGCAGAAGCACCAGATAGATCGCGGACTCGACGACGTTGTTCAACGTTAAAAACGTGGCGAGGACAAGGCCACGAAACGTGGGCTGGAGCAGCACCAAAAAGGCGAGAATCCACAGCAAAAACTGTGGGCTCCACCCTTTGCTGTACAAAAAAAGCCAGATGATGCTGACGCCGGTGAAGGCGATCAGCGTGCGCGGCTGCGACCAATCATAGGGGCGGGTGTAGAGCCAGAGATAGATCAGCCCGAAGACTAGCGCAATGAAATTCCAAGGCAGGCGACTCTCCCACTGCCCGTGCTGGAGGCTCTCAAGATTGCGGATATCGGGCACAATACCATAGGTGTAATAGCCATCGAGAATGGCCCAGAGATTTTGCCACGGTGGCCGGATCGCGTTGGCCTGCAAGCTGCTGAAGGCCAAATCCAGATTGCCCCTCACCAACCAGTATCCCAAGCCACCAACAACACCCAAAAAGATCAGCGTGAAGAGCGTGGGTCGCAGCAAATTGCCGGACGAACGCTGGTTGAACCACTCATCCCGTGCGGCTCGCCAACTCAACCGACCGCCCAACCAGCGGATCGCCAAGGGGATAAAGATCAGCGGCACCAGCTTGGTGAGAAACCCGAGCCCCACGGCCACCGCACTGCTGATCCAGCCGCGGGGTGCAGCCAACAGCCGGTCGACCGCAAGCAGCAAAAAAAAGAGCGGCATGGCCTCAAACCACCCCAACAGTGTATAGAGTGGCGTAAAGAGCAAAGCATAAATCACTGGCGCCGACAAAGGGGTCAACAGCAGTGGGCTGTGGGCCGAGTCCAGTGCGAGCTTGTGTGCCAAGCGATAGATCAGCACAAAGACGCCGCACTCGAAGCAGAGCATTTCGAGGCCGAAGAATAGGTTGAAGAAGAGCCCCGGCTCGAACCAAGGCGGAATGCGGCTCGCCCACTCAAAGAGAGGCAACATCAGCGCGGGGAAAAGCGGCGGATAGACTGACCAGACATTGACAAAAGTCTGATAGCCCATCGCCCCGAGTTGGCCCCAGGTTCTGTAGACCTCGTAATCGCTGATGTAGGCCAGATCACCACCCGGGCGCAGCAAAAGGATCGCCATGAGCCGAAAGGTGGCAAAGAGAAAAAAGAGTGCCAAAAAAGGTTGATGCCGCTGAAGAAGGCCACGCATAAGCGGTTATTCTAACATAACTCGTTCACGACTCGTAGTGCGGGGGCGATCTGGAAAGTGTCAATCAACGTGTGGCTACGCATCCCCAGCCGTATTATTCAGACTGGTTGTCGGGCCATTCCAGTCGCCATTCACCTAGCCCATACAAATGGTAAGCTATGCCCTCAATGCTTTCAAAGTTTATTCGCACTTATGGTATAATGAACTGCTGTAATTGAATCATGAGGAATCTTTTCAGTTCGTAGCACCCACACCTTGTGCGGTGACTACGACTGGTTTTTGTTACTGCAGGAGCAGGGTGGATGAGTTACGACGGGCGCGTGCATCAAGTGCAAATTGGCGGGTTGACTCGCTCATTTCCAATCTTTCAAGTAGCCCCTGGGGTTAAGATCGCTATCTTCAATATGCTGGGGGATACCGAAATCGTCGAGGCCGCAGCCGACCAGCTTGCGCAACGTCTGCCGGCAACTGCAGAGACGCTGATTGTCCCTGAAGTCAAGGCGGTACCGCTCGGCCATGCTTTGTCGGTGCGCAGTGGTCTGCCCTATGCGGTGGTGCGCAAGATCCGCAAGCCGTATATGGCGGATTGTTTGGAGGCCGAAGTGGTGAGCATTACCACGGGCGCGCCCCAAACGCTCTATTTGGATGGCAAAGACCGCCCCTTGGTGGAAGGCAAACGAGTGGTTTTGGTGGATGATGTGATCAGCACGGGTAGCACACTCAAAGCCTTACACCTGTTGATGGCAGCAGCACAGGCCGAGGTCGTTGGCGAGGTGGCAGTCTTCACCGAGGGTGATCCGAGCGATTGGTCGCACGTCATCTCGTTGGGTCACCTGCCGATCTTTACCGATTAAGCGCTCGCGTTGCATGACTAAATGAGTAAGCAAGGGCCAAGGACAAATCTAGGAACGAAATCCTCGGTCTCTTTTCTGCCTGTTTCCTGTAATCTAAATCTTTGATGGTGCTCACTCACGATTCGAAAGATCGTGTTTTCTGGAATCAACTATGTTTAATCTACACGAAAAGCTCGACAAGCTCGTCGCCCATTATGATGAAATCGAACAACAGATGGCCGATCCGGCGGTGCTCGCCGATTTTAGCCGTCTGAACGAGCTCGCTCAAGAGCGCAACGAACTTGAAGAGGTCGTTACCACATATCGGCGGCTGAAAGCGATTGAGCAGCAATTGCTCGACAACCAGGCCCTTCTGGAAGATGGTGATCCAGAAATGGTGGAGTTGGCCGAACTGGAAAACGAAGCGCTCAATCAGGAACAAGCCGAATTAGAGCAGACGCTCAAACAATTACTGCTGCCCAAAGACCCCAAAGATGACAAAAATGTCATTGTCGAAATCCGCGCCGGCACGGGTGGCGAGGAGGCAAGTCTCTTCGCGAGTGAACTTTATCGCATGTATTTGCGTTGGGCAGAAGAGCAGCGCTTCAAAGTCGAAGAATTAAGCAAAAATGAAACAGGCTTGCGCGGATTGAAAGAAGTGATTTTTAGCATTCGGGGCAAAGGGGCATATAGCCGCCTGAAATACGAATCTGGTGTGCATCGGGTGCAGCGGGTCCCGGTGACCGAAAGCCAAGGGCGTATCCATACGAGCGCGGCCACGGTCGCGGTGTTGCCCGAAGCCGATGAGATCGAAGTGGAGGTCAACGAGAACGACATCCGCATCGATGTCTTCCGCGCCAGTGGTCCTGGTGGGCAAGGCGTCAACACGACAGACTCGGCCGTGCGCTTGACCCACATTCCCACCGGCATTGTGATCGAATGCCAGGATGAGCGCAGCCAGTTGCAGAACCGCGCCAAAGCATTCCGCATTCTGCGCACGCGCCTCTATGATGCTGAGCAGCAACGCCAATTCGAAGAGATGGGTGCGGCGCGCAAGAGCCAAATTCGCTCTGGCGACCGCAGTGAAAAGATCCGAACCTATAACTTCCCGCAAAACCGTGTGACTGATCATCGCATTAACTTAACCGTGCATCAATTGGATGCGGTGATGGATGGCGAGATCGATCAATTTATCGACGCATTGGCCCAAAGTGAACAAGCCGAGCGCCTCCAAGCCCTGAATGAAGATGTATAAGCGCGAGTGGTTCCCACAGTTATGGTGAGCAAATCCTCGTCATCCTTATCGCAATCGCCCTTGCCGCAATTGATCTGGCGGCTAATGCCCGGCACAACAGTTGGACGGGCGCTGATTACGGCCCGTCAACGCTTGGAAGAGGCGGGCTGTGATACCCCCTACCTTGACGCTCAGGTACTGCTCGCCTTTGCTCTCCAAGTGGAACGCACTTGGCTCTTTGCGCATCATGAATACGAATTGAGCGAGGCAGAAGCTGCCACCATTACTGAGTTGATCAACCGGCGGATGCAGCATGAGCCCGTTGCCTATTTGGTCGGTATGCGCGAGTTTTATGGGCTGGAAATTGCGGTTGATCGGCGGGTGTTGATCCCTCGTCCAGAGACTGAACTTCTGGTCGATGCCGTGATCGACCACATTACCATGCGTGAAGATCAGCCAGTGGTGGTCACAGATGTGGGAACCGGGAGCGGGGCGATTGCATTGGCCATTGCGGTCAACTGCCCGACCGCCCGCATCTTTGCCATTGATCTCAGCGCCGACGCATTAACCGTTGCCCGTTACAATATTGAGCGGTTGGATAGTCAGGGCCAGATCACCTTATTGCAGGGCGATCTGCTCGAACCGCTGCGCGCCTACAATGGACACGAGCCGATTAACAAGGTCGATATGCTCGTTGCCAATTTGCCCTACATTCGCAGCGATGCCTATCCTACATTGATGAGTGATGTGCGCGATTATGAACCCCAATTGGCGCTGGAGGCTGGCCCCGAAGGCTTAGATGCGATCACTCGCTTATTGCAACAGGCCCCCCACCACCTCAACCCGCACGGCTTAATCTTCTTGGAAATTGGCCATGATCAGGGCGAGATGGTGATGGAGCTGGCCCAGTCCTTCTTCCCCAATGCCTTTAGCATCCGTCTGCGTCAAGACTATCAAGGCCATGATCGTCTGGTGATCATCGCGTTGTAGCTGCTATCCTGATCTTCCCACTGCGCACAGCAAGTCGCTAGGGCGCTCAATCAGCCTTGCACAACCCACCATGACTCAAAATCGACCTTTTGATCTTGTCATCCTGGATTTAGATGGAACGATCCTCGATCCCTATCAGGCAGAAGGGATCAGCCCACGCGTGCGCCAAACCATTGCCGCGGTGCAAGCAGCCGGCGTCCCCGTCACCATCGGCAGTGGCCGCACCCTCGCCTATATCCGTGAGCATCTAATGGGCTTGCTCGACCTAACTGTGCCTGCAATCACCACCCAGGGCGCAGTGATTGGTGATCCGGTCACCGGGCAGATCGTCAGCGAAGTGACTATGCCGCTCGATGCGGCGCGAGC
>CAZMRA010000195.1:0-9680 GCA_964568485.1 uncultured Caldilineaceae bacterium
GCACCGGGCTCGCCGCTGATAAAGCGCAATCCCGCCACGGTCAATGACGGAACAACTGTCGGTGCGATGTCGACCGTCGGCGTAATTGATAGCGCCGGGGTGATGGGCGTCGTTTCCGTTAACGGTGTCTTATTTATAATAGCGTCTGGTTCTGCCGCGCTGGTTGGCTCATCTTCAGCAGGGAGCGCACTGGCGATCTCTGCGGTTGGCGTGACCGTCGGCAGCAATACCATTTGCGGAGCCAGTGTAACGGTCAGCGGCGGACTGCTCGATAAGACAGCTCCTGTGCTGTCGAGCGATTGGGCCTGAACTACATAAGAGCCAGGTTCAGAAAATTGCAGTAGTTGCGACCAAAGCCCATCCCCCCGCACAGTGGTCATGCCGGTCTCAGCCTCATTGACCAGCAGGCGCAAGGTTGTGCCTGGCACGCCACGACCGCTCAAGGTCACCTCGCCGGGTGCCAAATCCGCGGGCAGTGGATCGATCACAACTTCTACAGAAGCTTCAGTCGGTGGCAGCTCCAGTTCGGTGAGCGAACCACGGGCTGTGGCAACCGTATAGGTTGGGACCGGCGTAGCAAGTGAGGTGGGCTGGGCAAACTGATTTTGCCACTGAAAGACAATAAATAGAACGGCAAAAATTATGAGGAGCAGCAGTAGCACCACATATTTTGCTTTATCAAACCGCTGAAGAGCTCGCGGAGTTCGTCGCTTGGGCCTACACTCGTTTATTCATGATTGGGTTTGTTTTCTATAACGTCATTGGATCTTACGGACCTAGCAGACCACGTAAGACTTGACTAAAGCTCTCTGCCGAGAGCGATTAGGCGCTCGTAAGTTAGGCAACCGACGAAAGTGAATCGTGTGGCTCGGTATTCGCTGCTCGCTTGGCCTGGGCAATCCATTCCGCCACATTAGGGCGACTGCCGTCTTCTGCCTGAATCGCGTGCATTACCGTCTCCACCGGCGTAGTGGCCAGTTGGGCGAAGGTAAAAATACCGGCTTCATGTAGGCGTTGAGCGAAGATTGGGCCCACGCCAGGAATTTCTTCTAGTGGATCGCGCTTGACTAAAGCGCTGATAGTCTCTTTGGCCGGCCAACTTAAAGCAGCTTGTTGCGCTTGCAATTGGCGGATCTCCAAATGGGCGTCGGCTAGCTCCTGACGCAGCTGCCGCTCAACCTCCAAGGCGGTTTGGAGTTGTCGGCGCCAGAAACGCCAATCGATGATCCATTCGATCACCCAGCCAAGAATCAGGCCAGCGACCAGGCCCAGCCAAAACAGCATTGCTTTCTCCTGCTCGTCATGATGGACTGAATTACTTTATTGACCTGAAGGCTACAGGTCATTTGGGAGATTAGACCAAAACCAAAACATGGTAGCCATTTCAGGTAGAACCTCAAAACACTATAATACTGTGCTTATTTTTACCATAGTTTACACAGTTCAGCCAATTACTAGTCGAGGCAAAAGTCATGCTGAAGCAAAGAGCTGGAAGAGGCAAGGTCTCTCGTTTGAATTTGGGTGGGTGTAGGTTTCGGTTTACAATGAAGCGAACTAGTAACAATGGAGCTATGCTGCCCTAGCTTGAGCGCCGCATCCAAGTTTTCGTAATGCTGTAATTGATAGGTGGCACAGCATGAATTCTATGCGCACTGAGATATTTCGTCAAACAGGCAATTACGAACGGCTCCTGGGCTTTCTAGACGCCGCCGATCAGCAAATCTACGAACTGCGGGGGCAGACCCAGCGCCCGGTCGGACGCATCGAGCGAGAGACCGGGCGCGTCTTTCGCCTTACCAGTTTCGATGAGCGTGAATTGGGTACCTTCACGCCCGATGGCCACATCCGCAGCCACGGCCTTTTTGAAGGCGGCGAACTGGGGTGGGTCGATCCCGATGGCGTCGTTGTACAGGGCGGGCTGATCCTGGGGGAAGAGGAAGTCGGTCGTGTGGCTGGCCCAGACCCGATCCCCGCCGCCGCGGCGCTTTTGCTGCTTTTTTTACCGGACGAACAAGAAGAGAACAAACGATTTCGCACCGAATGATCCAGTTTCTAACCACCTCGCGCCTACGCATGGCCTATCGCACCCAAGGGGATCCAGACGGATTGCCCCTTTTGTTATTGCATGGCAGTTATGGCTCCAGCCGCTGGTGGGAGCCGTTGATGGAGTTACTGCCCAGTGAATTTCACGCCATCGCGCCGGATCTGCGGGGCTGTGGGCAAAGCGAAGCCACACCCGCCGGCTACACCATTCCCGAACAGGCCGAGGATGTGCTGGCGCTGATCGAAGCCTTAGGCTGGCAAGATATTGATCTCGTCGCTCATTCTACTGCGGGGGCGGTGGCGATTGAAATCGCGTTACAGCACCCAGCCTTGTTGCGTTCGCTGAGTCTGGTCGACAGCGTACCCGTTGAGGGGGTCTTTACGCCAATCGAAGCAACCATGTTGCTCGAGCAAATGAAGACCGATCGCGAGCTTTTGGCGCAGGCGTTGCAATTGTTGATGCCCACATACGATCTCAGCATTCCTGAACAGGCTGATTTTTTTGCGCAATTGGTTGAGGATGCCGCCAACATGGCTTTGCCCGCCTTTACCGAGATCGCAATAAGCTTGAGCCAGTGGAATCGCTTTACTGACGCCAAACGCCTCACCCTCCCCACGCTGCTACTCTGGGGAGATCAAGATAGCATCGTCAACCGCGATGCCATGACCCGAACCTTAATCGCCATTCCCGGGGCAAACAATTTGGAGATCCTGCATGGCGTAGGCCACACGCCCCAGATCGAGGCGCCGTTGGTTTTGGCGGAGAAGATCATCGAATTTATTACCGAAGACTTTACGAATTTCAACGCGTTGCGTCAACAAGCCTACACGAAATAACAACACAACATAAATCTGGGCCAGCCTTATGCAAAAATTGATTCATTACACCCCCGACAATTTACTGGTCAGACCCACAGTCAATCACCAAGATCCAGATCTAATCTTGGAGATCACGCCGGAACAAGCTGGGTGGGATTTTATTTCGTTTCAGGCGCGCCGATTAGCGCAAGGTGCTTCGTGGTCTTTTGAGAGCGGCGAAAACGAATTGGCCATCATCAACTTGAGTGGACGTTATACCGTCACCTCGAACCGCGGCACTTGGCACAACATCGGCGGACGACCTAATGTCTTCGCGGGGGCAGCCCATGCCCTCTATCTGCCTCGCCATTCAAGATTTACGATCACGGCAGAAGAAGCGGGCGAGGTTGTCGTCACTTGGGTGCCAACCGACCAGGACCACGAACCTTGGTTGATTCTACCCGAACAGGTACCGATTTCGATTCGCGGGGGCGACAATGCCAGCCGACAGATCAACGACCTGCTGCCGCCGGGATCGCCGGTGCACCGACTCGTGCTGGTCGAAGTCTACACCCCGAGCGGCAATTGGAGCAGCTATCCCGGCCACAAACATGATGTACACCGCGAAGCGCCCGATGGCACAGTGCTCGAAGCCGACCTGGAAGAGATCTATTTTTATAAGATCGACAAACCCCACGGCTACGCCTATCAGCGCGTCTATACTGACGAACAATCGCCGCTCCACCAAGCAGGCTACCCGATCGATGCGCTGATTCGCGCCGAAGAGAATTGCGCCGTGATCGTACCCGAGGGCTATCATCCTGTGGTCAGTGCCCCGGGCTACACAACCTATTATCTGAATGTCTTGGCCGGCAGTGCGCAAAGCCTCGCTAACCAAGATGACCCGCGCTATGCCTGGGTCAAAGAGAGTTATGGTGGAATCGATCCCCGACTCCCACTCTATCGATATTCCTAATTACCAGATTTTATAGTTGCACCAATTTCCGTCAAAGGGACCTTATGGCTAATTCGACTGCTCACATTTACGATTCCTTTCACATGGGGCGCTCATCGATTGATCTCTATAGCAACGATGTCGGCACACCTTTTGAGAACATCACCAGTTTTGCGGCCTATGTCGGGGGCTCGCCGACCAATATCAGCGTTGGCGGACGGCGCTTAGGGCTCAAAACAGCCCTCTTAACCGGTGTAGGGCAAGATCCTGTTGGGGATTTCATTCTGAATTTTCTCAACAACGAAGGAGTGGACACCCAATATGTGGTGCGCAAACCGGGCAAACGCAGCAGCGCGGTGGTGCTCGGCATCGAGCCCCCCAACAAATTTCCCTTGGTCTTTTACCGGGATAACTGCGCCGACATCGAACTGACCATCGACGATGTGCTGGCCTCGCCCATTGCCCAGAGCAAGATCTTCCAATTCGCGGGCACCAATTTGAGCAAAGAGCCCAGCCGCAGCGCGACCATATTTGCGGCCGAAATCGCCCGCCAAGCTGGCACCGAAGTGGTGCTGGACATCGATTTCCGCCCCGATCAATGGCACGATCCGCGGGCGTTTGGGGTCGTGGTGCGCTCGGTCCTGCCGCTGGTCGACATTGTGATCGGCACCGAGGACGAGATCAACGCCGCGACCTTGGTCGATACCCGCCAAATGAGCTTGACCCATTCGCAGATGTCCGACACCAAAGTCAGCGGCAACGTGGAACAGGCCATTCAAATGCTCTTGTCGCGTGGGCCGAAAGCCGTCATCGAGAAGATTGGCCCGCAGGGCGCACGCATCCATCTCAAAACGGGTGAAGTGCTCGAAGCACCGGGCTATCCAGTAGAGATCTATAATATCCTTGGTGCAGGTGATGCCTTTGGCGCAGGTTTTTTGTATGGCTATGCGAATGGGTGGGGATGGCGCAAGGCTGCCCGCCTGGGCAATGCCTGTGGCGCGATTGTGGTCACCAAGCATGGCTGCGCCAACTTTATGCCAACCCTTGAGGAAGTGACCGCCTTTGCCGAAGCACGCGGTGGGTTTGAATAGGCTTCCCAGTCTCGTAATCATACTCTGGAACGCCCTCCACATAGAGGGCGTTTTGGAGATCTATAATACCTAATTGATTGTACGTTTTGCTTGTGTATGTCTACACGAAACAAGGTTGGTTATGGATCAATACGAATTGACGACACCACCACGGCGCCGCTGGAGTAGTTGGCTGATCCTCCTCTTTTTGCTTGCTTGCTTGGTAATCGGGCTAGCCGTGGCTAATTATACTGCCCCCGAACCAGTCATCGGTGTGGTCCGCTTTGCCGATGTGATCTGGACAGATACAGTCGACAATTTGGTGTATGTACTCGAAACCGCCGGGCAAGACGATCAGATCGCCGCCGTGGTCTTAGAGATTGATAGCCCTGGTGGGTTGACAACCAGCAGTGAAAAGGCATTTTATAGCCTTTTACGACTACGCGAACGAAAGCCATTAATCGTTGTGGTGGATGGCATTGCAGCTAGTGGTGGTTATTACATGGCTGCGGCTGCCAACCGTATCTACGCTGCGCCGAGTAGCTATGTGGGCAATGTTGGTGTACGCGGTCCCCGCCCGCTCGATCCTGTGCTCTATCCTGACGAATTGAGTACTGGTCCCTATAAGCTCTCGGGGGGCGACCGCTTCGACCAGATCCACCAGTTGGATCTACTCAAGGCCGCGTTTGTGAATAACGTTGTTCAACAACGCAGCCAAGCAGAACTCAATCCACTGACGATTGACGCCGAAACCGTGGCCGAAGCTCGGCTTTATGTTGGCCTCGAAGCAATAGCGGTTGGCTTGGTGGATGCCGAAGGTAGCCTCAGTGACGCGATCAGTGCAGCCGCGGATTTGGCCGGTGTGACCAGCTACCGCTCGCAGGATCTGATCGATTTTTACGATCTGCCTTTTAGCTTGGAGTTTCAGCAGCCAATGCTGGCCTTCCGCGAAGCGATTGCGCAGCGGCTGGCAACGGTGGGCCCCAATACGAGCTTCGCACTCGACACACGGATTCCGCTCACCCCAGCCGTGGACCGTACCATACTTGAAGCACATCTTTTACAACTACGCGCAACGGCCCCTGGACCTTTGCGGTTTTCCCCCAGCCAACTTCCGGCGGAAAGCGAGTAACAGGCGATGACCTTTCTGGCGCGTACCTTGATTGCTCTGCTCGGTGTAGTGTTGTTAGTTACCCCTACACTCTTTCGTCTGTTTGTGCTCGAGTACCCAGTTCGGAACTATGTTGCGCCGGCGATCACACCAGCGAACTTGGCAGCAACACCCATCCCGACCGCCACGCCGCAGGCGATTGCCTTGCGTGCGGAAGCAGCTAGTAACGATCGCGGGCCGGTGGTGGTCGATCTGGCGCATGCCAATAGTGTGAATCCGGTTGGATTACAGCCACTCGCCGATGCCCTCGCCCCCCATGGTCTCGGCGTACGCTTCTGGTTCTCCGAGATCGACCCACTGCAAGTGACCAACTACCTGGCCTATCCCGATCAATCCAAAGCCTTGGCCGAACAGTTACAAGATGCCAGCGCATTGATCGTGATCAGCCCCTATTTTCTGTGGACGCCCGAGGAAATTGCCGTCGCTGAACGCTTTGTGGCTGACGGTGGGCGCCTGTTGCTCATCAGTGACCCGGATATCTTCGGCGATTTTGCCGCGGCCACTAATTTGATTGCTGAGCCGTACGGTATTGTCTTCAACGATGACTATCTCTACGATACGACGGCCAACGATGAAAACTATACCTTCTTTTTCCAGAGTGAATTTCGCGATCAAGCTGCGGAATTGAATGGGTCACGCATCGCCTTTTATGGTGGACGCAGCATCAGTGGCGCAGTTGAACCACAGGCGATCAGCGAGTTAACCACGTTGAGTAGTTTACGGGTGGGCGCAACCGGTTTCACCACGATGGCGATTGGTGGCGTGGCCGCCCGCAATACGGCAGGCCAAGTCTTGGCTTTGAGTGACTTTGAAGTACTCACGGAGCCGTATGTGCAGCGCCACGACAATCACCGCTTAGTCAGCTTTGTGGCTGACTTTTTGGCCGGGGCGCAGCGCATCAATCTCGTGGCCGATTTCCCCAAATATCTGGGCAAATCGGTGGCGCTAGCCGTGGACAGCGACGAGCCCATCGGCGGCGAGCTCTTGCTGCTGGGTGCGCAATTACAAAAACGGCTTGAGGCCACCAACCGCACGCTGAGTCTGGTTCAACCCGAGGTGATCACCGACAGTACGCTGATTTCGTCTACTACTGATCTGATCTATCTGGCCAATTACCAAGCTGCGGCGCCGCACATTCTGCAGACAGTCGGCCTGCAGATCAGCGAAGAGGTAGTACCTACACCAACCGGTGAGCCATCAACGGCGACCAGGACAGCACCGGCTGAGAGCAATGGCACCGCAACGGCGGAGCCACCTACGCCTGTGGTCCCGGACCGCTTCCCCGAAACGCCAACGCCCGAACGAACGAGCGAAACACCGGCCCCGCAGCAGACGCCCACGCCTGATGTGGATGATACGCCTACGTCGGCACCGATCAGTGCAACGGCCGCGCCCAGCCGATCGGTGACAGCGACCAGGCCGATCACGGATACGGTCAGCCCGACCGCGACACCAACCGTTGCCGTCACCGCGACAGTGGCCGTCACTGCGACCGTCACCGTCACCGTAACCGTAACCGAAACAACAACAACGCCAACGCCGGCTCCGGCTACTCGATGGGTCCTCACCAGCCCGGCTGGCATGCGGCTCCTCGCCGACCAGACCGTCACCATTGTGCAGATGCGCGATCCAGACTCAGCCCAACTGACGCTGGCCGTACTCGCTGCAGATGCCAAAGGGATTCGCGCCGGGGTCACCCGGCTATTAGAGAACAATTTGGCCGAATGTATCACTGGCGAATACCTCACCTATTGTCCCATCGCGCCGGAAAGTAGCAGCAGCGCCACGCCAAGCCGAACGCCGCGTCCCACTGAAACCGGCCGTTCGACGCAGTCGTCGACTAGCGAAGCAACCCCGACACCTACGGGCAACAATGATGATGGTGGGCAAGGCAGCACCTTCCGCATCCTGCTCGTGGATGACAATCAGGAAGCGACAGAGGATGAAATCGGTGAGGCGGACACCTATCTGCAAGGCTTGCTGGCCAGCAACAATCCGCCCGATCTCCACAGCACCGCGGACAATGGGTTACCCACGGGCAGCACCATGGCCAACTACGATTGGGTAATCTGGAGCAATGCGGGCTATGGCGCCAGCACGCTCACTCCCCAAGAGTTAACATTGCTGACTGATTATCTGACTAGCGGCGGCATCTTAACCATCAGTAGCCGCAATCCCCTCTTTGGCGCGGGTGCAGGCTCTGATGCCGCCTCCGCCGTGCGCGATCTCGTGATCGAAAGCAGCGCGGGTGATCTCGTCAAAGATCTGCCGACGAACCCCATCTTACTAGGGACGAATCTGCCGAATGCGGTGCCCCTGTTGGATACCACCGACGAGCCACTCGTGCAAGTGGTCTTGCGGCGCGGACCCACCAGCGAGAATGCGGGAGTGCCAGCCTTGATCGCACTAGCTGATTCGTCGAGTGATGCCCGTTTGCAGGTCTCTGGCATCGCCATGAACTGGCTCCCCGAAGAAGTCGCCCGCCAGTTAATCCAAAATCTGGCCGAGTGGGCAAAAAAATAATAAGACTTGACAGCGAAATAGTCTTATGTTAGGCTTAGATCTGCGCAAACGTTTGCGCAGATCTAAAAGCCGGAATCCTTCTACCCCTCAGCCACCTACATGGCCGAACGACAAAAGCGAATTTCAATCAAAGACTTGGCGCGCCAAGCCGGAGTCAGTGCTCCTACGGTCAGCCGCGCGCTCCACGGTTCAGGTCGTGTGAGTGCCGCTACCCGCCAGCGTATTCTGCAATTGGCAAACGAGGCCGGGTACACGCCTAGTTTGGTTGCGCGGGGCTTGGTCACTCAGCGCAGCTACTGCGTTGGCTTGGTCGTCACCATGTTTGCGGATCCCTTTCACAGTGAAGTTGCGCAAGGTGTGGAAGAAGAGGCACGTCGGCATGGGTACAGCATCTTTCTTGCTAGCACTGGGGTAGATCCAGATCGGGAAGTCGAAGTTGTACGCACCTTTCAAGGACGCCAAGTCGATGGCATCATCGTCTCTTCGAGCCGGGTTGGCAACCGTTACGCCGAGTTATTGAGAGAAAGCGGCACCCCCGTCGTTTTGGTCAATACGCACGTTGATAGCCAAGATCTCCACACGATTGGCCATGATGATTACGCTGGCGGCCGCCAAATGATCGATCACCTCCTGGCCCGTGGCTACAGACGGATTGCCTATGCGGGGAATGCACGAGGGGTACGCACCAACGCCGAACGTCGGCGGGCCTGGGAAGATGGGCTACGTGCGGCAGGTTTGGAGCCCGTGGTTGCCGGGCTTGGCCCGAATGGCCGCCTCTATGGTGGTACAGTGGCCGGCCAGTACATTCTGGCGTTGGCGCAACAACAGTGGCAAGCGCCGCCAGATGCTATCTATTGCTACAACGATACAATGGCGATTGGCGTCATGTCGACGTTACGCGAGCAGGGTTTCCAAGTGCCCGAAGACATTGCGCTTACCGGGTTTGATGATATCGATGTCGCCGTTTATTTAGATCCCCCGCTAACCACCATTCGCCAACCGCGCTATGCGATGGGAGTGCAAGCTATGCAGCTCCTGCTGGGATTGATCAAGGGAGAAGTCGATCACACCAAACCGCAACGCAGTGTGTTGTCGGGCGAATTGATCATCCGGGCATCTA
>CAZMRA010000196.1:0-9634 GCA_964568485.1 uncultured Caldilineaceae bacterium
TCCGCAACAAGACCCGCACGCAAGTGGCGATTGTGGTGGAATCGGGCGAACCGCGCGAGGTGCACCATTTTGCCCTCTTGGTCGGTTATGGGGCCACGGCCATCAACCCCTATCTGGTCTACGAAAGCATTGCCGACATGATCGAGCAGGGGTTGCTCACCGACGTGACGGTAGAGAAGGCGCACTACAATTACATGAAGTCGGCGCTCAAAGGTGTGTTGAAGGTCTGCTCGAAGATGGGCATTTCAACCATCCAGAGCTATTGTGGCGCCCAGATCTTCGAAGCGTTGGGCTTGAGCCAAGAGCTGGTGGACAAATATTTCACCTGGACACCGACCCGCATCGAAGGCATTGGGCTAGAGCAGATCTATAATGAAGTCAAAATGCGCCATGATCGGGCCTTCCCAGAGCGCGTCGCTGAACCTGTAGTGTTGCCGGCTGGTGGTAGCTATCAATGGCGCTCCGATGGCGAACGGCACCTCTTTAACCCGCAGACGATCCACAAGCTGCAATATGCTGTGCGCCAGCGCGAGCAGGCAGTCTGGTCCAAGGGCTACAAGATCTTCAAGGAATACTCGGCCCTTGTCAATGCTCAGGAGAAGAATTTCTGCACCCTGCGCGCCCTGCTCGACTTCAAGTTCGCAGCCACGCCGATCCCGCTGGAGGAAGTTGAACCGGCCAGTGAAATTGTCAAGCGCTTCAAGACTGGCGCCATGAGCTACGGCTCGATCAGCCAGGAAGCGCACGAGACGCTCGCCATTGCCATGAACCGCATCGGCGGCAAGAGCAACACTGGCGAAGGTGGCGAAGCTCCTGAACGCTATGAATGGACGAATGAGCGGGGCGATTCCAAGAATAGCGCCATCAAGCAGGTGGCTTCCGCCCGCTTCGGTGTGACGAGCCTCTATCTGGTGCAAGCGCGTGAATTGCAGATCAAAATGGCCCAAGGGGCGAAGCCCGGTGAAGGTGGTCAGCTGCCTGGTGCCAAGGTCTATCCGTGGATTGCGCGGGTCCGCCACTCAACGCCCGGCGTGGGTTTGATTTCGCCGCCACCGCACCACGATATCTATTCGATCGAAGACCTGGCCGAGTTGATTCACGATCTCAAGAATGCGAACCCGCAGGCCCGCATCAGCGTCAAGCTGGTTTCGGAAGTGGGTGTGGGTACGATTGCCGCTGGGGTCGCCAAGGGCCACGCTGATGTGATTTTGATCAGCGGCCATGACGGTGGCACGGGCGCGTCGCCACAGACGAGCATCAAATATGCTGGTCTGCCCTGGGAATTGGGGTTGGCCGAGACGCACCAAACGCTGGTGTTGAACAACTTGCGCAGCCGTGTGGCTGTTGAAACTGATGGGCAGCTCAAGACCGGCCGCGATGTAGCGATCGCAGCACTGCTGGGCGCAGAGGAATTTGGTTTTGCCACTGCTCCGTTGGTCTCGCTGGGTTGTATCATGATGCGCGTTTGCCACTTAGATACCTGCCCGGTCGGGGTCGCCACGCAGAACCCAGAATTGCGCAAGAAGTTTGTTGGCGAGCCCGAAGATGTGGTCAACTTTATGTTCTATATCGCCGAAGAATTGCGCGAATATATGGCGCAGCTCGGCTTCCGCTCCCTCAACGAAATGATCGGGCGCGTGGATATGTTGGATGCACGCCAAGCGATCCACCACTGGAAGGCCAGTGGTATCGACCTTTCGCCCCTGCTGTGGGAGCCGCCTGTGGGTGAAGATGTGGGCCGCTACTGCCAGATCCCGCAAGATCATGGCTTGGATCAAGCGCTCGACCGCACCACCTTACTCGACCTCGCCGCACCGGCCTTGGAGCGTGGTGAAGCAGTCAAGGCGACCTTGCCGATCAAAAACACCAATCGGGTAGTTGGCACAATGCTGGGGAGCGAGATCACCCGGCGCTATGGGGCCAAAGGGTTGCCCGAAGATCGGATCTGGCTGCACTTCCAAGGCTCGGCTGGCCAAAGCTTCGGTGCCTTTATCCCGCCTGGTCTGACCCTGGAGTTGGAAGGGGATGGCAACGATTATTTTGGCAAAGGGCTATCCGGCGGCAAGATCATCGCCTACCCGCCCAAAGAATCGACCTTTGCGGCCGACGAGAACATCATCATTGGTAATGTCGCCTTCTATGGTGCCACCAGTGGCGAGGCCTTTATCCGTGGCGGTGCCGGCGAGCGTTTTGCTGTACGCAATAGTGGGATTCGGGCCGTTGTTGAAGGTGTTGGTGACCACGCTTGCGAATACATGACCGGCGGTACGGTGGTGGTTCTGGGGCGCACTGGTCGCAACTTTGCGGCAGGTATGTCCGGTGGCATCGCCTACGTGATCGACTGGGATGGCGATTTTGCTCTGCGCTGCAATCAGGAGATGGTGTTGCTCGAAAAGCTCAGCGACTCCAGTGAGATTGAGAGCGTGAAGGCGTTGATTCAACGTCATGCGGATTATACGCAGAGTGCGCTGGCCTATCGTGTCTTGTTGCGCTGGGAAGAATTGCTGCCAAAGTTCGTCAAAGTCTATCCGAAAGATTACAAGCGGATGATGGAGGCGTTGGCCGAGGTGAGTGCCAAGGGCCTAAGCGGTGAGGAAGCCGTGATGGCAGCCTTTGAGATCAACAAAAGCGACGTTGCGCGCGTCGGGGGGAATTAACCAAGCGGTGCGTGAACACCGGTTTCACGCACCGATCTTTGAGGGGATATCTGTATGGGCAAGCCAACTGGTTTTTTGGAATTTGAACGAGAGACGCCCGCCGAGCGACCACCGTTGGAGCGGATCAAAGATTTTGATGAATTCCACATTCATCTTACCGACAAGACGTTGCAACAGCAGGGTGCCCGCTGCATGGATTGCGGCATTCCTTTCTGCCACACTGGGCAATTGATTAATGGGATGGCCGCTGGCTGCCCAGTGAACAATCTCATTCCTGAATGGAATGATTTGGTCTACCGTGGGCTCTGGCGCGAGGCGCTGGATCGTCTGCACAAGACCAACAATTTCCCGGAATTTACGGGACGGGTATGTCCGGCACCCTGTGAAGGTTCGTGTACACTAGGGCTCATTGAGACCCCGGTGACGATCAAAAGTATTGAAGAGGCGATCATTGAGCGCGGCTTTGCTGAGGGCTGGGTCGTGCCAGAACCGCCCGCAGTGCGCACTGGTAAAAAGGTGGCGGTCGTGGGCTCTGGGCCTTCGGGGTTAGCTTGCGCAGCTCAGCTGAACAAGGCTGGCCACTGGGTGACCGTCTTCGAACGGGCCGACCGGATCGGCGGCTTGTTGATGTATGGCATCCCCAACATGAAGTTGGATAAAGCCGCGGTTGTGCAGCGGCGCGTCGACCTGTTGGCGGCCGAGGGCATCAAATTTGTCACCAATTGCGAAGTTGGTAAGACGATCCCGGCGCAGCAGTTGCTCGATGAATTTGATGCGGTGGTCCTCTGTGGTGGGTCAACCAAGCCGAACGATCTCCGCATTGAAGGCCGCGAGCTGAGTGGGATCCATTTTGCCATGGAGTTCCTCCACGGCAACACCAAAAATCTGCTCGATAGCCGTCAGGGCCTCTCGTCGAATGGGCGATTGATTTCGGCCAAAGACAAGGATGTGATTGTGATCGGCGGTGGCGATACTGGTACCGACTGTGTTGGTACCTCGCTGCGCCACGGCTGCAAAAGCTTGGTGCAATTTGAGATTGTGCCCCAGCCGCCGCTGGAACGCACGCCGGACAATCCCTGGCCGCAGTGGCCGCGGGTCTACAAGCTCGACTATGGGCAGACCGAAGCCGAAGCCCTCTATGGTCGTGACCCGCGCACCTATCAGATCTCGACCAAGCGCTTTGTCGGTGATGAGAACGGGCACGTCAAGGAATTGCATACGGTTAAGGTCAACATGAAGTTTGTGGATGGCCGCATGACCTTTGAAGAAATTCCGGGCTCCGAGGAAGTTTATCCGGCTCAGTTGGTCTTGTTGGCGATGGGTTTCCGGGGACCTGAAGATTTCTTGCTTGAGCAGCTGGGGATTGAACGTGATGCCCGCAGCAACGTGAAGGCCGACTATGGCAAGTTCCAGACCAGTATCGACAAGGTGTTTTCCGCAGGCGATATGCGCCGTGGGCAGAGCCTGGTGGTCTGGGCGATCAACGAAGGCCGTGGTGCCGCTCGCGAAGTGGACCGCTGGTTGATGGGTGAAACCAGCCTGCCCTGAGCTAAGAGTTAGTTGGTTGAATCTACGAAATGCGCCGATGAGTCCTCATCGGCGCATTTTTTGTTGGTATAAACTACAAGGTTATCTTGGTTACCCAGCCCGACGTGGCATCACAATAGATCAGGTCGTTGCCAAAATTGGAGAGGCAATGCGGTTCTGGATTAGGTTCGGGAACCTCAATCCGGTCGAGTTCGCGGCCATCATTCACATCGAGTTTCACGATCACCCGATGGGCCGTGTGTACGACCCAAATGCCATCTTCCACCCGCACGACCCCGTGAGCCCGTGTGTAGGGCAGCGGCAATACGTGTTGGATGCTCCAATCGCTAATCCGAACTTTGGTGAGAGTCTGATCCTTGAGGGTGGTCAGCCAGATGATACCGGACTCGAAGCGGTCGATCTCCAACCCGTGTGTGCCACCACCACCCGGCAATGGATAGCGAGCGAGGGTTGCGCCAGTTTGCAGATCCACGCGCAGGATTTCGCCCGTGTGCGCATCGGCATCGTGTTCCCGTGCTGGACGCCAGAGTTGCGCCCCACCATTGGCCGCGAGCCAAAGCGCACTGCCATCCCAGCTCAACCCGCTGGTGTTGGAAGATTCGGTGGGAATGTCGCGGATAAATTTGCTAACCCCGTAACTTTGGATCTGCTCACCAATTTCGACCAGCGCCACCCGATCGGTGATCTGATCCACAATCCACAAACCATCATCGGTTACTTGTAAGCCGTTGGGTACCGAATATGGGGCCCGAAAGAGCTTTTCGATTGTGCGTGTCATGAGATTTCTCGTTTGGTCTCTAAGGTACGATTGTTCAACCTAGTGAATAGGGCAGCAGGGAGCAAGGAAGTTCGCTGCTAGCCGCCCTCTCCCCCTCATTAGTTCTCACTGATGGTCGGTACAGGCACGTTTACCGATTCAGCCGCTTCCAGGATGTTGGCCCAGGTGCTCTCTTCGATATTGAGGCCATCGGCCATGCGTTTTTGCTTGGTCTCTTCTTCGATCTCACCGGGCAAATAGATCTTGTTGACGCCGGGCAGGGTGGGTGACGATTTCACCCAGTCGATCAGGCGCTGGATCTCCTGCTTGTATTCATCCACGTCGATAAAGCTTTCGACTTTGATCGCCAACGCCAGATAGCCGCTTCCACCGCGTGTGGGCTCATCAGCGCTGCAACCGGCCCATGACAAGCCACCGGCAATTGCGTCGATCATCATAGCGAGACCGTATCCTTTGTACCCCATTGGCCCACCGAGCGGCAACATGGCAATCTCACCTGATTTGAACCGATTGGGATCGCTGACCGACTCGCCATTGGCATCGACCAAAATGCCGGGCGGCACTGGCTGATTACGCGCATGGTAGACGTCGATCTTCCCGCCGGCGAGAATACTGGTGGTGATATCCAGCATCATCGCGGGGCCATTCGGGCCAGGCACACTGATCGCAATTGGGTTGGGGGGCAGACGGCGTCCGCTGCCACCAAAGGGGGCTGTAAAACGGCCACCACCATTCAACATCAAAATACCGATACAATCCTCTTCAGCGGCCAGGGGCGGAAAAGCCCCCAAACGACCAATGTGGCTGGAGCGATGCACTGCAACTGCACCCAGCGTATGTTGCTTGGCCTTCTCCACGGCCATCTTCATCGCAGTATAGGTCAAGACAATACCAAAGCTGCGATTGGCGTCGATGACCGCCGAGGTTGGCGTCTCACGCATGATCTTGTGCTGGCCGACCGGCACGATATCCCCTTTGAGCAATGCTCGAGTATAAAGGGGCAACCGCATAATGCCGTGGGAGTCATGCCCCATCAAATTGGCCTCGACTAGGTGATTGACGGCGATCTCGGCTTGATCGGATGGTACACCGGCGCCCTCAAAGATTGCGCGGCCAAATTCGAGCATGGTTGTATACGGGACAACAGGCATAAATATGGCTCTCCTCAATAGGTTGGTTGGTTATGATATACTGATTGGGTGCCTGAAAGCACTGCAGGGCAAGCACTAGGGAGCTTGAGCGCGGCAGGCCTAGGGAACAATAAAGTTCGTTTCTTGATAACGTTCGGGAAGTATCGCGATTATAACAGGTGGCCGTAGATTGCTTCAAATGCACTTTGATGCCCTGACCCTCGCTTGTGTGACCGACGAATTGCGTCGTCTTCTGCTGACTGGCCGCGTCCAACAGATTGTTGCGCCGGATGAGCAGAGCATTGGACTAGAGATTTACGCACAACGCACCCGCCACTATTTGTTGATCCATGGCGGTGGGCGCGCGGCGCGTCTTCACTTGACCAACCAAAAGTTGCGCCGCGGCGTCGAAAAGCCCTCACCGTTGATGTTGCTGCTGCGCAAATATGTGCGCGATAGCGTGATCGAGCAGATTGTCCAGCCTGACCCAACCGAACGGGTGGTGCAACTGCATTTTCGCCATGCGCAACATGGCCCCACGATGCTAATCCTCGAGGTGCTGGGCCAACAAAGCAACATTCTCTTGGTCAATCCGACCGAACGGATTTTGGATTGTCTGGTGCGAGTTTGGCCAGGCGAGGGGATCACGCGGCCGCTGGTGCCGGGGCAACCGTACATACCGCCTGTGGCTCAGGACAAGTTACCGCCGGTGGATGATGGCCGTGACGATTATTACGAGCAACTTGCACAGCTTTTACAAGGAAATGGACTGCTTTGGAAGGCCCTGGTGGCGGGCGTGGCCGGTCTCAGCCCGACGTTGGCCCGTGAGGTCGCTTGGCGGGCGGCAGGTTCCTTGGAGGCCGCTGCCAATGAGGCAGAATTGATGGCGGTGGTAGCGGCGTTGCAAAGTCTTTGGGCGCCGGTGACTGATGGCGAGTGGCAGCCGGGCATCTGGCAGCGTGACGGCAAGGTAGTGGGGTGCTCGCCCTATGAAGCGCATGGCCGCGGCGACTTTGTGCCCACATCGTCGATGAGTGCTGCATTGGAGCAATGTTACGCCCTGGCCGATACAGCTTCGCCTAGCCGAGATCCTTATGCTGGGTTGCGAACTACCGTCGCCGCTCAATTGCGGCGGGCCGAGCAGCGGGTGCAGCGCCAATTGACTGCCTTGGCGGGTGATGAGCCAGCCCCAGGAGCAGTCGAAGTGCTACGTAGCCAAGCGGAGTGGTTATTGGCCTTGCACCAGGAGATCCAGCCCGGACAAACGGAGTTACTTGTGCCGCTCGACGAAGACGAGCCGTTGCGCATTCCATTGGACAGTACCCGTACGCCAATTGAGCAGGCCGAGCGGATGTTCAAACAAGCTGGGCGAATGGAGCGCGCCGCCCGTTTTATCCCCGAACGGCGGGCACAATTAGAGGCCGATCTTGCCTTTTTGGCGCAGTTGCAAACCGACTTGGCCCATGCGGAGAATCAACCGGAGATTGCGGCTGTACGCGCAGAATTGCTGGCAAGCAATTTATTGCCGCCGAGTCAAAAGCCAATCAAACGCGAGGCCCGCAACGCTCCAGTGGGCCAACCACATCGCTTTTTGAGCCAAGAAGGGTATGAGATTCTGGTGGGGCGCAACGCTCGTCAGAATGACCGCTTGACCTTTGAGCTCGCCAAGCGTGGCGACATCTGGCTGCATGTGCGCGGCGCACCGGGCTCACATGTGATCATCCGCAATGGCGGCCAATCGGTCGATCAGCAGACATTGCGGATGGCTGGACAACTCGCCGCTTATTATTCGGGTCAGCGCGGGGAACGTGCGGTAACGGTTAGTTACACCGAGCGCCAACATGTGAGCCGAGCACCCAGTGGGCGGCCTGGCCAGGTAGTCTTCCGCCAAGAACAAACCATCATCGTTCCGGCGGAGCTACCCTAGTCATTGATTTTGATGCTGCCTCGGCGTTGGCGGCGTTGTTGCCGCTCCGCCTCAGCTTGTTCTTGCTGCTCACTCTTAGCGATCATTTCGTCGAGGAGTGAGCGTAAGGCTAGCAAAGTTTCGCGGCGGGCAGCAGTTGCATGTTGCCAAAACTCGGTCGACAGCCCAAGATCGCTATGGCGTGCTTCCTCGACCAACCCAGTGACTCCTTCAAGCAGCCACGCGGTCAAATTGAAAGCGTTTGGTCGCTCGCTCGCTGGCTTGCGTTGCGACCCACCCGATGGCGTTTCGTGCTCTGTCGCAGGTTGCGATTCTGTAGTCATGGGCCCTCTCTTTGCAAACCCTAGGCAGGGTTGTACACCAAGACGCGCATCACCTGATAATCTTGGCCACCGAAGCGATATTTGTACTCCTCGTTGCCCTGCATAAAGTCAAAAACGGTGCAACCGACAGCAATAGCGTATTGAATGCTGTAGGATAAGATCACCCAGCCGGGGCTGAGTTGGGCATAGGCATTAGGATCATATCCCGAGTTATAGAGCCAGAATCGCTTGTCATATTCAAAGGCAAAGAGCGTTGCTGCCTTTTCGCCATTGATCGACAAGAAGCAGAGCCGCAAATAGCCTGCGTCGGCCATCACCTGGGCCGCGGCATTGAAGAAGCGGCGCATTTCCGGTGTCATAAACTCTGCTTTATCGGCGCGGCTTGCTCGTTGTAAGGCGATAAAGTCATCTACTTCAGCCGTAAGATTCGGGCTATTCTCGACAATGGTAAAGCTGATATCGGCTTCTCGTTCGGCGCGGCGTTGCTTGCGCCGGATCTCGTGGCGCTGCTTTTTCTCAACTTGCTCATCCAAGTATTGATCATATTGCAGTGGTAGCCGGAATTGCGGTGCCGTATCCTCTTGCGAAACTTCCACGCGAAAGTCCAATGCTTCACACAGCGCAGGCATCACCTGCTGCGTGAGGCTTACTTCCGGCAAATTGCAAAGATCCAGGATGTCCCACTGCGGGGCCTCAGAACCGCGCAACCAAGTTAGCAATTCGCGGTAGACGCTTTCCTCCCAACCCTTGAGAATGATCGCATCCAAATAATCACTCACTTCGATGCAGCCGACGAGATTGAATTTGCGTTTGCCGGCCCACTTGCCAGCTTTCACGGTTACCAAATAGAGGGGCACAATCCCGACCAATTCGTTGGTCTCCGGCTGGCGGAAGGCCAAGATCCACAGATCCCCTTCGCCTAGATGGCGCCACCAAGTAGTTTGCCATTCGTGAGTTAAGAAGAGGGAGTTGAATTGACTGCGCTGGAGTAGGGGATTCCATTCCGCAGCCAGTGCAGTAAAGCCATCCGGGGTGCTATCTGGACCATAGACCGTAACGGTCAGCGGACGAATAGCAGGCTCTGCTGATGGCACACAAGTTGTACAAACCGGCTCAGCGGTTTCGTCTATATCCATTTCCGCGCAGGAATGAGGTGAATTCATAGTTGCTTTCGCCTTTGTCTCTGGTCAGGTCAAGCGCTCCATTGGAGGATAAAGCGCAAAGCGTAGCGCAGCGACAGGCGGCGCTATAAATAGTATAGCGGAAAAGTG
>CAZMRA010000197.1:0-9615 GCA_964568485.1 uncultured Caldilineaceae bacterium
CAGTCGGCCCGCCGCCGAACCGCTGGATCTGGCGCGTGCAGCATGGAGCATCCAGCGCAGTCAAGACTTGCTCGCGTATCGTGAACTGGCCGCGGAACCGCTGACTGTACAGGGCGAACCGGCATTATTGATCCACTATGCTTATGTCGCTGACCCGACGCGGGCCAGCGGAGTAACTGGCGTACCCGTGGTGGTTGAAGCGCAGGATCTACTTTTTCTACGATCTGGCAAGTTGGTGGTGGTGACGGTAGCTGCCGATGCGACCGAATTTGCCACTGCGGAGCGTGATTTTGCGCTGGTCTTTGCCAGTTTGGGCCTAGAACCGCTGGCTACGGATGGTCTCCTGCCCCTTGCACCCATCACCCCAGCTCTGGACGAAGGGAGTGCACCATGAGGCTCCAACAATTTGCTGTGGCAACCTTGTGTCTGCTGCTCTTTTTACTAAACGGCTCGACCGTATCGCCAGCGTATGCGCAAAGCACGGATGCTCGCCGAGCTGGCTTAGAACGGGCCCTCAAGGCAACTGTGCTGGTCTTGGTCCCCGACAACCGGGATAATTTGATTGGCTCCGGCAGTGGGACCATTCTCGACGCAGAAGCCGGGATGATTCTCACCAACTATCATGTGGTCGGCGACCGCGCAACCGGAATCCTGTACAACGACGAAGGTTTGACGATTATCGGGGTCATGCCGTCCAACCTGCGCGGCTCACCCATCCTCAAATATCGCGCCACCATGCTCGGTGGTGATCCTGACCTGGACTTGGCGGTCTTGCAGATCAATGGCTTGTTTGACGATCCCACTGCCCGGCTGCCAGAGAATTTAGGCTTGACGGCAATTGAACGGGCCGACAGCGACCAGTTGATGATTGGCGACACGCTCTATGTGATTGGTTACCCCGGCTTGGGCGGCAATACAGTCACCATGAGTACTGGGCTGGTGTCGGGCTTCCTCGACGAGGATAACGACGATGTTTTTGAGTGGATCAAAACCGACGCCGAAGTGAATCGGGGGAATTCTGGCGGGCTAGCGGTGAATGATGCGTGGCAATTTATTGGTGTGCCCAGCGCGGGCGTTTCAGAAATTGAAACCGCAGGCAAGATTAGCTTGATCCGCACGGGCAATCTCGCCCTGCAATTTTACGACGCGGTGCTGTTGGGCAACGCCGGCCAGCAGCCGGCTAGTGGTCCGCGCGTCACCAATGTTACCTTTGGCGAGGCCGTTAATCGCAACAACGAGGTGATCACCGCCCGCACCAATTTTGCCAGCGGTACGAATGAGCTTTATGCCTCGTTTACCTTTGCTGGTTTTGAGAATGGGCAGACCTTTACCGCCATTTGGTATCGAGATGGGCGACAGGTCAGCACCGATACTTTCCGCTGGCGCGAGGGTGAGCGCGGCCAAAGTTGGGTCAGTATCTATGCTGACGTTGCCCTGTCTGATGGCTTCTATGAACTGGAGCTGCTGCTTGATAATCAGTCCCTTGTCCGCACGGGGGTGACTGTGGGTGGGCAAGCAACCGCGGCTTGCCGCTTTGGCGAGATTACCTTTGCCCGCTCGATCAGCGATGCAGGCGCGCCTGTGGACCCAGGCACTCGCTTCGGCAGTACCAATATCATCTATGCCTTTTTCTCGGCGCGTGGCCTGACCAATGGCACCCCCTGGAAGACGATCTGGTCATATGAGGGGCGTCCCGTCTTGGAACAAGAGGAAATTTGGGATCTTGGCGCGGCGACTTCGCAGTGGGTGAGTCTGTCCCATCCAGAGGGCTTGCCGGCGGGCCACTTTGCGCTCGAACTCTTCTGCGCTGGACAATTTCAGCAGCGGGCCGAATTTGAGATCACGCAGCGGGTGAACCAAGCCGCGGATCAAGTGACGGTCACGGGCATTATTCGCGACCGCGACAACCTGCGCCGTCGGGTGGGTGGCGCGCTGGTGCTCTTCCTGCAACCTGGCATCAGCATGAACGATTGGATCGCGGCCGATTACAGTGATGCGTTGGTCTTGGGAAGTGCAACCAGCGATCGTGGTGGCAATTACCAACTGGATGCCAAGGTCACACGTGGTACCGATTATACCGTTGTGGCGATGCACGACCGCTACCACATGGTAAGCCAAGACCATTTTAGCATCCCAGCCGATGCTTCTGATCCTTACACGGTTGATATCACCATGGTTCGCAAGTAAACGAGCTTAGACGTTGTTATGATCCGAACGATCTACCGCCATCGTAGCGGCACCATTGTGGTCGATCTGCCGCAAGATCAATTAGCCAGTGCCGTGCGCGATACGCAGGCACGTTTGTGGATCGATCTGGTGGATCCTACGGAGGCGGAGAGCAACTTTGTCTTTCGCGAACTCTTTCAGTTTCACCCACTCGCCATCGAGGATGCGATTCGCGAAGTCCATGTTCCGAAGATTGATGATTATGGCAATTATCTCTATCTTGTCTTTCATAGCGTAGGCACAGGCGATGAGCGGCTCGATCTGCACACCTACGAACAGGATGTGTTTCTTGGTACGAATTTTCTGATCACCATGCACGAAGCACCGCTCACAGCGATTGACAAGATGTGGCGTGCAGACTATCATCAGCAAAATGGATTGGCGCGCGGGCCCGCGTATTTGTTGTATGATCTGCTCGATCACCAGATTGATAACTATCTGCCACTTTTGGAACGTTTCGAAACGCAGATCGAGGAGTTGGGAGATGTGATTTTTCGACCCAACCCGCCGCCGGACCGGGTGGTCCTCAATGATATTTTGACTGCTAAAAGCAGCGCACTTCGCTTGCATCGCATCCTGCTACCGCAACGCGAATTGTTGCGCCGCCTCAGTCGCAATGATTATCCTGTCATCCCAGCCGATGCTCGGCTCTATTTCAATGACGCGTACGATCACTTCGTCCGCATTACCGATTTAGCAGAAAGTATGCGCGACCTGTCGAGCAGCACCATCGAAACGCACTTGGCGCTGGTCAACAACCGCATGAACGAAGTAATGAAAGTACTGACCGTCATCTCGACGATCTTTATCCCGCTGAGCTTCATTGCGGGCGTCTATGGGATGAACTTTGATTTTATGCCAGAGTTACACTGGCGCTTTGGTTATCTTTTTGCTTGGTTGGTTTTTATTGCCGTTGCCGGTGTGATGGTTCACATGTTTCGCCGTCGTGGCTGGTTTTGAAGCTAGATAGACTGCACGATGAACTATTTCGGGATTACCAATGGACAAATCCGGCGTTGGCCGCACCCCCCGTTGACCATGCGGTTGTGGGCTGGCAATCCCCCTGAATTTGTGCCGCCGTTGATCGGAGCTCTCCACCGCAATTTTGCTGATTGGGGCGAAAGTGGCTATTCACCAGGGCCAATCATCCCAGAGCGTATCTGGTTTGGGCCAGAGGGTGAATTAGCATTTGCCTTTGCGGACCAAACCGCACCGAGTCCGGCGCTGCAAGTGGGCCTTGCGCCCGAGCTAGCCGCATGGCTTGTATTGTTGGATAAAGCTATGGAGACGTTTGTGGTGGTCGCTCGTGCCCGCGCCGTTTGGCCTGTGGCCGATCTAGCCAGAGCGCTCACCTTTTTAACGCCCGCTTTTTTGCCTACAGCGTTGGTGCAGCAACCCCCGGATAATTGGCAGCGCGTCGCTCAGGCGCTGGCCCTCGCCGTCGCGGATGGTCCATTGCGCGGCACATCACAGGATCGCCATTGGCAGTCATGATAGGGAGAGGCAGTAAGCCCTGTGAAGTCAGAAAAGCCCTTGCCCCCTGAAATATCCCCGCAGACCAAACGAACTTGGCGGCCCGTGCGCGAAGATCATTCGGCGGGCGGCGTGGCTTATCGCCGTACCGAGACCGGCCAGTTGGAGCTGGCGTTGATCGCCACACACGGTGGTTCGCGCTGGCAATTGCCCAAAGGCTCGGTCGAACCTGGCGAAGTCGCCCAAGAGACAGCGATCCGCGAGGTGGAGGAAGAGGCGGGGCTCACCACTGCCTACGAGCATTTCCTCAAGACGATCGATTATTGGTACTGGGATACCTACCGCAAAACCACGCCCGAACTGGTCCATAAGCGGGTGGATTTTTTCCTGCTGCGGGTTGTGGGAGGGGAACTGTCGGATAGCAGTTACGAGGTCGATGGGGTTGGTTGGTTCTCGCCGGAGCAAGCCCTCGCGGTGCTGACCTTTGCCGGCGAGCAGGAAGTGGTGCGGCTGGCATTGGACAAGCTCGCCGCTCGTTAACATGCTAGCGAAACGGGCAATCAGTTACTTGTAGAAGCTGAATGCCCGCTGTTGTACGACTCAAGTTACCGCTGGTAGCCCCCTGCGCCGTTGTTGTAGCCCGTCAATTCAACGTAGCCAAAGCCCTCAATCGCTTCTCCCGCTTTGCTGCCGGTTGCCTGAACAGCGCCTTCCCAATAGACAAAACTTACTTCCATCTCTTGGTCGGCCACCAGCGGCTCGACGGTCAACGCGAGCTCATGGCTGGGGATGTCAAGTTGCCAGCTGGCGGGGTAGGTAAAGCCGGTGCGCGGACTGGTCCACTGGCGCTGCGGTGTCAGTTGAAACTCGTCAGCGGCAATGCTGGTTTGGTTGCCAGCCGGATCGACCAACGTGCCCGTAAATTCAACGGTGACACTGCCATCTTGGTTGCGCACTTGCGCCATCATCAAGCTGCTACCATCCGACAATTGCAGGCTGAACCAATCCCAGCCGACGGCCTCGCCACTCAGCGCGCTGGTGCCAAATTCGTGATCCATCCAGCTCTGCCCATTCACCGCTTGTGTTTCGCCGGCGAAGGTCAACGTGCCGCTGGTCACCAGCCCCACTAGGCTGTAATAATGATTGGCGTTGCCCAGCTCTGGCCCTTTCTGGCTCAAGCCTTGCTCGCCATGCAACACGGGCGGCTGACTCATGGCCAGCGTGAGTTCCAACCCAAATGGACCCGCTTCCTCATCGACGTGCGCCGCTAATTGATAGCGGTCATCGCCGATCTGCTCGACACGCCAATCCTCCAGCCAGACGGCAAAGGTGGGTTCACCCAGTGCACCCGCCAAATCCCCGGCCCCTCGGCTAAAGCGCTCAAACGAAACATGTTCATCAGCCGGGACGCTGGTCAACGCAAAGTGCGCCATGTAAAGCTGATTCGTCGCCAGCTCCGACGAACGTTCATCCATCGTGGCAGTCAGCCCGCTGCGGAAAAAGGTCAGCTGATAACCATACTGCCCGCCGCGTTCATCCTGCAAATTGCCAGTGAAATACCACCACTCAGTGCGATAATCAGGGTGGGCACCGTGATCACGCGGAAAGACGAAGGACATCGGCTCAGTCGCGAGCGTAAAATCACCCGCTGGTTGGCTCAAAGCCGCGATCACATCGGCGCTGGCCGCAGCGGGTACGTTGCTGGTGCAAGCTGCTAACAGCCACATGAATAACCCGATCCCCGCCCAATAGAAATACCGCACCGTATTGCTCCTCATTTGTAACTCGATTTGATATTGTTGCTGCGAATGTCGTTTGACCGAATTTTGGAAATTATATCCAAGCACAGATCAATTTTTTCGTGAAATATGGCACAATTATGGTATACAGAATAGTGCCTGCATCACTCGCCGTCTGTTACCCGGCGTCCGATTTTATGCGCGCCTGCGCGGCAGGTGTACCAAAGCGGCTGCCGCTCTTTTTGCCAATTTGACATCCATGCGCGGGCGAGTAAAGTGGTATTGTTACCCAGCAAACGGTATGATTCTGATTGATTCAATCTATCCGTCGATGATTGCGGGCCCCAATGTAGCTTGCCTGAGCCATGGGCGAAACCAAGACAGAAGGATAATGAGGAAAGGCTATTGATGTTATGTCTGAGCTTGTAATGGCTCCGCCACCGAATGCTACCCCATCCACCAAGACACCGGCCCATGACGCAGGTCACACATTGGTGGACGAGTTGCGCCGCCGCGTGCAGGGCGAAGTCCGGTTCGATGAATATAGCCGCATGTTGTACAGCACCGACGCCAGCCTCTATCAGATCACGCCCGTCGGGGTGGTGATCCCAAGCAATGCCGATGATGTGCAGGCTACGGTCGAGATTGCGGCGCGCCACGGCGTACCGGTCTTGCCGCGCGGGTGTGGCAGTTCCTTGGCTGGGCAAGCCGTCGGCGCGGCCATTGTGATCGATTTTAGCAAGTATATGGATCAGATCACCCAGATCGATCCGGAAGCTCGGACGGTTGTGGCGCAGCCTGGTGCCAGTGTCTCCGTGCTCAACCGGCAATTGGCCAAATACAAATTGATGCTCGGCCCCGATCCCGCCAGCGCCGACCGTGCGAGCGTGGGCGGCAGCGTGGGCAACAATGCCACCGGCAGCCATAGCATCTTGTACGGGATGATGGCCGACAATGTGATCGAGTCTTCGGTGGTGCTGGCGGATGGCTCTTTGGCGCGTTTTAGCCCCGTCGCACCGGAGGATCTAGAAGCGAAAGGCCGTGGCACCTCGCTCGAAGCCAAGATCTATCGCCGCGTGCCCAAGATCATCGAACGGGTGACACCTGACATTATTTCGCATTGGCCCAAACATTGGCGCCGCGCCTCAGGTTACAATTTGGATCGCTTGGCCGCTGCCCTGTTGCCGCGTGAAGAGCGCGGCCAATTGAGCTACGCCAGCCGCTTCCGCCCGGAAGTCGCCGACCCGATGCGCATTGACCATTTTAATCTCACCCAGCTGCTCACAGGCAGCGAGGGTACGCTGGCGGTGATGACCGAGATCAAGCTCAATGTGGTGCCCAAACCGGCGCTCACCGGCTTGGCGGTGATCCACTTCAACCATGTGGTCGAAGCTTGCGCGGCCATCCCCGACATTTTGGAGACCGAACCAAGCGCCTCCGAGTTGATGGACAAGCAGATGATGGATTTGGCCCGTGCGCAACCCGAATGGGCCAAACGGCTGCACTTTATCGAAGGCGACCCGGCCGCAGTCTTGATTACGGAATATTATGGCAACACCGAACAAGAATTAAGCGCCCAAATCGATCGGTTAGAAGCGCACCTGCGCCAGCGTGGGTACCGCACGCCCATTGTCCGGGTGCTGAACCAAGCCCGCGTGGCCGAGGTGTGGACAGTGCGCAAGGCTGGGCTCAATCTGCTCACCAGCCGCCGCGGGGATCACAAGCCGATCACCGGTATTGAGGATGTCAGCGTGCCCGCCGAGCGCCTCGCCGAATACCTGCAAGAGATTCTCGATTTCTGCCAAGTCGAGAATCAGATCGCCGAGGTGGCGGTCTATGCTCATGCGTCGGCGGGCTGTTTACATGTGCGCCCCTTGTTGAACATGAAGAGCGCCAAGGATATCCATACGTTGGGCGTCGTGGCGGACTTTGCCACCGATCTCTGCCTCAAATATGGCGGTGCGATGAGCGGTGAGCATGGGGATGGTCTGGTCCGCAGTGGCTTGAACCCCAAATTGTTCGGGCCGACCCTTTACGAGGCTTTGCAACAAGTCAAAGGCGTATTCGACCCTCACAATTTGATGAACCCTGGCAAGATCGTCGATGCGCCCGCGCTGGACCAGAACCTACGCATGGGGCCGACCTACCAGACGATCCAGTTGCAAACCGTCTTTGATTGGCAAGCTGATCATGGCTTTGCTGGCGCCATTGAGATGTGCAACGGCGCAGGCGTTTGCCGCAAGCTTGGGGCTGGCACAATGTGTCCCAGTTTTATGGCGACCCGTGACGAGCATGATAGCACGCGTGGCCGCGCCAACGCGTTGCGCAATGCCTTGGCCGGCCGCATCGACCCCGAAGAATTGTACAGCGAATCCATGTATGATGTGATGGATCTCTGTTTGGGTTGCAAAGCTTGCAAAAGTGAATGTCCCTCTTCGGTCGATCTGGCCAAGATCAAAGCCGAATATCTGGTCCATTACTATCGCCGCAATGGGTTGCCCCTCTTTAATCGCATGATGGGCTGGCTGCCGACCATCAATGAATGGCTCTTTAAGTTGGCTCCTGCAACCGCGCCGATCGCCAACTGGGTCTTGAAGACGCCGCCCGCCAAAGCCGCGTTGGCTAAAATCGGTGTCCATCCGGCGCGTGAATTGCCTGAGTATGGCTCCAAGAGCTTTGAAATGTGGTTCAACGAGCGCAAACGACCAGCAGCCTCTCCTGAAAAAACCGTCATTCTCTTCCACGATACGTGGACGAATTACAATGAGTACTCGATTGGAATGGCTGCAGTGAACGTACTAGAAGCCGCAGGTTATCACGTGCAGCTGGCCGAAGGACGCAAGTGCTGCGGGCGTCCGTTGATGACCGGTGGACAGGCCGATCAAGCCAAGGCTTGGGTTGATCATAATGTGGCTTTGCTGGCGCCGGCTGCGCAACAAGGTGTGGCCATTGTCGGCATCGAACCGAGCTGTATCCTCACGCTGCGTGACGAGTACGTGACGCTGGCGAGTGACCCGGCGCGAGCCAAGATTCTTGCCAAAAATGCCTTCACCTTCGAGGAGTTTGTGACGCGCGAGGCGCAAGCTGGGCGCTTTGCTCCTCAATGGCGCAGTGAGCCCGGTAAGGCGCTGTTGCATGGCCACTGCCATCACAAGGCCCTGGTCGGCAACGAACCCACCGTGGCCGCGCTCAAATTGGCCGGCTACACGGTCGAGACTATCCCCAGCGGCTGCTGCGGTATGGCCGGCGATTTTGGCTACGAGATCGATCACTACGAGATCAGCCGCACCATTGGCGAAGAACGCCTCTTCCCGGCTGTGCGCAAAGCTGATCCCGGCACGACTATCGTGGCTAGTGGCACCAGCTGCCGCCATCAGATCAGCCACTTCACGGATCGCCAGCCGGTCCACCTGGTGGAAGCACTGGCCGCGGCGCTCGCATAACGGCAACAGCCATTCCTGCTTTTGTCCTTAGGTCCGCTTGAGTTCACCACGAAGGCACGGCAACCCTGTGTCTTCGTGGTGGAGAACCCAGCCGCCTCAATCTTCCTCACAATCTCCACGAATGTTATAGAGCTGCTGTTCGTCGCACGTCAGCGCCCGAATGTAGCGATTTTCTCTGGCCCAATCTTGTAAGGCTGCCAAGTCAAAATGGGCTAGGTCCTGTTCTGCGGGCGGGAATTGCCACAGGATCAAACTGCCGTCGCTACCACGTGACAGCAGGCGCATCGATTGCCGCAAGTAAACGACATTCTGAATCGTCGTTGAGTGGCCCTCAAAACGGAAGATCTCGGCCCCATTTTCCACATCCCATAACCGGATCGTCTGATCCTCGCCGCCGGAGAGAATCGTGCGCCCATCGGGGCTGAAGGCCACGGTGTGAACCGGCAAGCGGTGCCCTTGAAAGGTGCGGATCAAGGCGCCAGTGGCGAGATCCCACAACATGATCTGGCGGTCGGCCGAGCCGGTCAAGCCACGCGTGCCATCCGGGCTGATCGCCACCCAATAGACCGCATCTTGATGGCCGACAAAGCGGCGAATTTCTTGGCCGCTGGCGAGATCCCATAGGATCACGCCGCGATCTTCCCACCCGGTGAGCGCAATTGTGCCATCCGGGCTGAAGGCAACGCTCCACAACGACGAGCCATAGTTCAATTGCTGCTCGTTGATCGCCGTAC
>CAZMRA010000198.1:0-9535 GCA_964568485.1 uncultured Caldilineaceae bacterium
GATCGCAGACTAGATCGTAAATTCCTTTGAGCCGGAACTTGTCTCGCTCTAGATCCCCACTCCGGCGGAAGGTAATGTGCAACTGGCGGCTATGGCCACTGGTGCGCACAACAGCAGTGGGTCGGGGAGTGGCGGCGGGCTCATTCTCCGGCTGGGGGCGTTGTTGTCCTATTTCTGCTTCCGCGCTCGGCGAATTCTCTCGAATGGTATGAACGCCATTGCCGGTGCTGCCGACGCGGGGGGGGAAATCATTCGCTTCGGGCTTGCGATGTGTGACAGTGCTGGGGGATGGTATGGGCGCACGCGGTGGAGTCTCTGGCTTGGCTATGGCAGCTTTCGCGGGAACGGCCTCAAGCGGCTGCTCCATACTCGGCTCGTAGAAATCGGAGCTAGCACTGGACAGTAGGGCATTGACATCGTCAATGGAGACAGTACGTCCTTGCCGATCGCGGAGCATCTCTGCTTCGGAGCGCAGAGGCGGCGGGCTCGAGACTGCGACGGCCGACGGCGTAACTTGGGCAGAGGTCTCCTGGGCCGAAACGACGGCCAGCGCGGGTTCGGCTACTAGGGCTTCGCTCACCGCATCCTTCGTTTCCGCTTCATCCTCATCGGTTGTCTGCAGGCCGGCCATCACTTCACTAACTTCGCGCTCTTCGCTGTCGAGTGCTTGTTCGTCAGCTGCATCTAGTTCAAAGATCGCAGCTGATTCCTGCAGGGCCAACCCATTGAAGGTAGGTGCTTGCTCCCAGAGGGGACGCGTGCTCAGCGGTGTTTCTGCTTCGACCGCCTTGGGCAGATCTACATAGGTTTGGATACTCTCGAGCAACAGGCTGGTTTGGCCTTCGCGGGTCTGCGCCTTGCCTTTGAAGAGAAAGATCTGATCGGTTACCAATTGCTCTTTGAGTTCGGCATAGGTACGCGGGAAAACGACGACTTCGCACTGGCCTTGCACATCTTCGATCTGCATAAAGGCCATCTGATCGCCCTTCTTAGTGTTGATTGTCCGCACGCTGGTGATCATGCCGGCCAACGTTACCCCTTTGTCGTGGTAGCGTTCATCCAGTTCCGCACAGGAGCAGGTGGTGATGCGCTGCCAATCAACGCTGAGTTGTTGCAGTGGATGGCTGTTGGCGTAGACGCCGAGCAACTCTTTTTCCCATTGCAGCCGCTCTTTGCCTTTCACCTCTTCAATATCGGGTAGAGGAATGTCTGTCACCTGGTTGGCGCCGCTTTCGCCAAAGAGCTCAAAGATCGACAGCTGCCCGCTGGCGCGATCATTGTGGATTTGCGACGATTTTTCCACCATTTGATCCAACACGGCCAGCAATTGGCTGCGTTTGCCAAAACGGTCTAGCGCCCCAACTTTAATCAGGCACTCGAGTGGACGTTTGCCCACCTTACGCAGGTCGACACGCTCGCAGAAATCTTCGAGCGAGGTGAAGGGACCCCCTTCGGCGCGTGCCTGCAAGATCACCTCGACTGGCGCCTCACCCACATTTTTGGTGGCGGCCATCCCAAAGCGGATCGCACTGCCGGGCGGCACTGGGAAATGATAGGCGAGCGTCGGGTCGCGTTGGACTTGGGCCTCTATTTCGGCGGGTTGCTCTTGAATTTCAAAATCCAAGCCACTGTAATTGACATCCGGCGGCAGTACCGCAATGCCCATCCGCCGCGACTCATTGATAAAGTTGATGACCTTTTCCGTCTTGTCGCGCTCGACCAGCAGCAAGCCAGCCATATATTCGACTGGATAGTGCGCTTTGAGATAAGCCGTCTGCACGCAGATTACCGCGTAGTCGGCGGCGTGACTCTTGTTGAAGCCATAGCGGGCGAAAAATTCAATATCGCCATAGATGGCCTCGGCCACCTCGGTTTTGATGCCGTTCTTTTTGCAGCCTTCAACAAAGCCCTTTTTATGCTTTTCAATATCGGCGGCTTTTTTCTTGCTGACTGCGCGGCGTACAAGGTCAGCATCACCTGGTGCATACCCAGCGAGCTGGCTGAGCACCTGAATGATCTGCTCTTGATAGACCAGAATGCCGTAGGTCTCTTTCAAAATCGGTTCCAGCATGGGGTGCTTGAACGCGACTTCTTCTTCCCCATGCATGCGGCGGATAAATTGGGGAATGTATTCGAGCGGGCCGGGGCGATAGAGCGAGATCATAGCGATGATGTGTTCAAACATCGTCGGCTTCATCTCGGTGAGCACGCGGCGCATGCCTTGGCTTTCCACTTGGAAGACACCGCTCACTTCGCCACTGGAGAGCAGCTTGAACGCTTCGGCGGCCTCTTCACCTTCAAACGGAATATTGGCCAACGTGAATTCGCGGCCATGCCGTTCGCGGATCAGCCGAGTGACTTCGCGCATCACCGTCAGCGTGCTCAAGCCCAAAAAGTCAACCTTGAGCAGCCCAATCGATTCGAGGATGGGGAACTCGTATTGAGTTACTGCATTGGTGATGCTCCCCTTGCTGGCCCGCATCAACGGCGTGTAGTGCGTCAATTCGCGGTCGGCCACAATCACCGCCGCGGCATGGATCCCCGAGTTGCGGGCCACCCCTTCGACTTTCATCGACGTCTCAACGAGGTCGCGCACCGTGGCATCTTTTTGGACCAGCTCGACCAATTCAGGGTTATAAAATTCGTGCCCCTCAGTCAACACATCTTGGATGGTGACTGGTTTGCCGGGGATGGCCGGGATCAGCTTGGCAATGCGGTCGACTTGGGACAATTCAATGCCCTTGGCCCGCCCAACATCGCGGATCGCTGCGCGTGCTTTCATCCGGTTGATGGTAGCAATCTGGGCGACCTGATCTGCCCCATATTTTTGCACCGTGTAGCGGATCATCTCTTCGCGCTGATCGTCGGGGAAGTCCAAGTCAAAGTCGGGCATTGAGACGCGGGCCGGGTTCAGGAAGCGCTCAAAGATTAGATTGTTCTTGAGTGGGTCGATGCCCGTGATGCCGGTACAATAAGCGACCAGTGACCCGGCCCCAGAACCGCGCACATTCCACCAAATGTTGCGGCTGCGAGCAAACTGGCAAAGATCAGCCACAATCAAGAAGTAGACATCGAAGCCCATTTGGTGGATCACGCGTAATTCACGCTCTTTGCGCTCTTGGACGTCGTCGTTGTAGGCCCGCTCGCCATAAAGCCGCTCTAAGCCCTCTTCAGTGAGCTTGCGCAAATAACTCTCGTAGGTAAACCCTTCGGGGATGGGAATGTCGGGCAGGTGATAATTTTTGTCTTCGAGATCGACCTCGCACATTTCGGCGATCCGCACCGAATTATCAAACGCACTGGCGGGGAGATCGATATAGGGCAAGAAGGTGGCTTCCATCTGCTCGCGGCTTTTGATGAAATAACTTTGGTCACTCAGCCGCATTCGTTTGGGATCGTTGATGGTTGAGCCGGTTTGCACACACAGCAGTACTTCGTGGGGTGTGGCATCTTCTTCCCGCACGTAGTGGACATCGTTGGTCGCTAAAAGTTGAATGCCAAACTTTTCTGCCCAGGGGACCAACGTCTTGTTGATCGGGCGCAGCTCTTCAATCGAATGCTCTTGTACTTCGATGAAGAAATTCTCCTTGCCAAAGGTATCGACATACCAGCCCAGCCGCTCATAGGCCTCTCGCTCTTTACCTTGGCTAAGCAATTGGGGCACTTCGGCACCCATACAACCAGTGGTAGCAATGAGCCCTTCCGCATGTTTGGCGAGAAATTCATGGTCGATGCGGGGCCGATAGTAATACCCGTTGATCTGGCTGTGAGAGGCAATCTTCAGCAGATTGCGGTAACCAGTTATATTTTTTGCCAAGAGCAGCAGGTGGTAATTTTCGCGATCAAATTCTGGGTCGCGCCCAGCCATCGGTCGTCCCCACACAGTCTGATAGGACTCAACGCCAATAATTGGCTTGATTTCGGCATCTTTGCAAGCGCGGAAGAATTCGATCGCCCCGTGCATCACGCCGTGATCCGTGAGCGCCAATGCAGGCTGGCCCAACCGTTTGGCCTCAGCTACCAATTTCTTGATGCGCCCTTGGCCGTCCAGTAGCGAATATTCCGAGTGGGTGTGCAGATGAACAAATGACATGGCACTTACCTGCAATTTATAGTGAAAATTCGCCGGAAGATGCGAATAGATGTGAACCGATGTTCTAGGATGGTTTGATTATAACAGACTTTGGGAGAGCCTCCATAACCGATTTGCATACGGTTTCGTAAGCAGCAGTTGTGCAGCCCATTATTGTAAATTAGAACACTTGTGTTATACTGGGCGACACAACGGAAGTTAGGGATCAGTCGCTCTGGCAGTACAGCGTGACGAGCTGGGCTTGATCATTGGAACCTGAATCCCGCTTCACCGCCAACCCCACCCTAGGAGCCTGGAGATGCGTACATCCGCTCAGTTCTTTCACTCCCGCCCCGCCGCCGATGAGTTTTCGCCCTATTATGCGTCCTATATCGAACGCGTGCCGCTCGGCAATCTGCTAGATCAACTGGCGCAGCAATTGGCCAGCACCATCGAATTGCTCGCCCCCTTAACCCCCGAGCAAGCAGCCTACCGGCCCAAACCCGATGATTGGAATATCAGCCAAGTGCTGGGGCATTTGACCGATACTGAACGCGTCTTTGCTTACCGAGCGCTGGTCTTTGCCCGCAATGACACAGTCGATTTGCCTGGCTTTGATCAAGATTATTACGTGGCCAATGCCAATTTTACTGATCTACCACTCACCGAATTACTAGATGGGTTCGCGTCGGTGCGCCACTCAACGCTGGCCCTCTTCCGCACTTTGAATGAAGCAGCCTGGTTACGGAGCGGCACAGCCAACGGCACCCGCGTCAGTGTCCGGGCATTGGGCTACATCATCGCTGGTCACGAGCTGCATCATGTGGCCGATTTGCGCGAACGCTATAGAATTTGAGCGGCTCGCTTTCCATGGAGGCAGATATGTTGGGTAAACCGACTCGCCCTGGTTTTCACACCATTACGCCCTACTTGATGGTCCCTGATTTAGCTGATTATTTGGCGTTTCTGCAGCAAGCCTTTGGAGCCAAGGAACATTTTCGCACGACCGGTGCGTCCGGTGGCAAGCATGTGGAAGTGCGCATTGGTGATTCGATGTTGATGCTCAGTGATGGGAGCGGCGGGAGTGCTACCCCAATCAGTCCGGTGATGCTGTTCCTCTACTTAGAAGATGTAGATCGGGTCTACGAGGCCGCCCTGGCTGCGGGCGCGACTTCATTGTTGCCACCTGGCCCCAATTTTGGCGAACCCCGTGGTGCTGGGATCAAAGATCCCGCTGGACATGAATGGTATTTTGCTGTTTGGGAGCCCCGACCCGATGCGCCGCCTGCTGTGCCCGAGCACTTGGCATAAGGTTGGGCCGAGGTTGATGGTTAGCTGATTTTTTCTAAAAGTAACTGTGGGCTAAGTGTTATGAACGAAGCGATTCTTGAACGGTTGCGTGAGATCTGTCTCGCTTATCCCGATGCCAGTGAAGGTGGCGGCGTTGGGAATCCGAGCTGGCGGGTCCGCGACAAAATCTTTGCCATGCGCCATGATCTGCACAAGGGACAATGGTCGTGCTGGTGCAAGGTGGGCGAAGGCATGCAGGCAATGCTGGTAGAAAGCGAGCCAGAGCGTTATTTTATTCCACCCTACGTGGGCAAGCATGGCTGGATCGGCTTTTGGCTGGATGATGCCCTCGATTGGGTAATGATTGCTGATTTGATCGATCGCAGCTACCGGCTGATCGCACCCAAACGCTTGGTGAAGGTATTGGACGGCAACTAGCAGCCAATCAGCAGTTGCTCGCCTGTGGTATAATTGCCCTATGAAGAAACCGCGCCCGACCAAAGCTGATCTACTGGCCGCCCAAAACAAGACGATCGCTGATGTGATCGCCCCCAACTTGCGCGTCCTCTTTTGTGGCATCAACCCCGGCTTGTACTCAGGCTATACAGGGCACCATTTTGCTCGCCCCGGCAATCGATTTTGGCCAACACTTCATGCGGCTGGATTCACCGACCGCGTGTTGGATCCATCCGAAGAACGTCTGCTACTCGATGCCGGGTATGGGATTACCAACTTGGTAGAGCGGGCTACGGCCACCGCCGCGGAGCTGAGTGCCGAGGAGTTGCAGGCCGGTGGGCAACGGCTGGCAGCTAAGCTAGCCCACTATCGACCTGCAACCTTGGCAGTTTTGGGAATCACGGCCTATCGAACGGCGTTTGGTTTCCCGAAAGCCGTACTCGGTCCCCAGCCCGTATCGATCTCCGACGTGCCGGTTTGGGTGTTGCCGAATCCCAGCGGCCTCAATGCGCACTACACCTTGGATGCTCTGGCCGCGATTTTTCGCGAGTTTCGCGAGCAAGTCGCAGCCTAGACAGGAGAACCAGCAGCCCTAGTTGCGGATCAACGGTAGATAGAGCTGCGCCTCCAAGATCCCCTCATTTTCGCCCGTTTCAGAGATATCTTCGTTATCGTCATCCAAGGGTTCCAGATCGGTCGGATCAACATTGTCTTCGGCCCCAAAGTCCTCATCGTTCGGAGATTCGTTGATCTGCATGGCATGGAAGACCGTGAAGCTCGTCACTGCAAACGCATTGATCCGTTCATCCGGGAAGCCATGTTGCCACGCATGCCAAATATACTCGGGTGTACAGGGATTGGCGGTTAGCGTGCACTGGAAGAGATCCGGATTATCGCCGCTTAGCGGGCCCATCGTATGATCTTCACGCGTGCTCAGCACCAGGGCGACAGCCCCCGGTGTCGTTTGATCGGCCCAGAGATTGAAGATATCTTCGTCGGTGTTGGGGCTCAGCCCAATCGTTTCGCCGCTGAAATAGTGACTCCAGCTACCAACCGTTGAGCTGCCCAACTGAACCGGCGTGAAGAGTAGCAGATCGGTGTCGTTCCCCGAGAGCTTGCCCACCTTGTACTTCCCCGTCGTGCTGATCAACAAGCGCCCATCTGCCAAGACGCTGAGGGCGTCGATATCTTCGCTGTTGTCACTCAGCCCCACATCGGACCCATCAAAGTAGAGTTCGAAGCTGCCCACAGTGGTGGTCCCCAGTTGCGTCGGTATAAACCGCACAATATCCGAGTCGTCGACCTTGCCGAGCCCCGGCACGTTGGTATTATCCACAAAGCTAAACAGGAATGAGCCATCCGGCAGGATGTGTAGCGCATCAATGTCGGCATCAGCGAGGCCCACATCGGAGCCATCGAACAAGAGCTGCCACTCTCCCGTTGCTGGGTCAAAGCTCACTACATCCTCATCGCGGAATTGGATCCCTTGAACGGTACCGGAGGATTCAGCGCTGAAGTAGTAGATAAAACCGGTTTGCCCTGGTGGTGTGTCGACCGCAGTGGGCATGGCTGTCGGGGTTGGGCTGGGCACAACAGGCTCAGGGGTATTTATAACCACCGGGTCAACCGGCGTATCGATGGCCGTTGCCGTAGCGGTTGCTGTTGGCGTGTTCGTGGGGGGGAACGGCGGTAGCGTATTTGTCGCCGTTGCTGTTGGTGTATCCGGCATCGTTGAGGTAGGCGTGGGCGGAACAGGCGACGCGGTTGCGGTTGGAGTTGGTGGAAGTGGTGTTTCGGTGGGCTGCGTGCCGGGCGGGCAATCCGTCTGGACTTGTGGTGCAAAATCCTTATCGTAGCTGCCAAACGTTGGATTGCCTTGGCTTTCGCCATTCGGTCCCTGGAAGTTATTGCCACAAACTTGGCCCTGCGGCCGATTTTCAAACTTGATGCCACCGGCGCTGTTGTTATAAATGGTATTGCCATACGCGGCATTGTGGACACCATACCGATAGCCATTGATGGTATTCCCACCAAAACGCAGGCCGCCTCCAGCGTGCCCATAGGTGATATTGTAACGGAAGATATTGCCGTCCCCACGTGATACCAACCCCGCCGCTTCCGGGTCACGACTCCCAGTGCACTCGTTGTATTCGATGAGATTACCGGTGCCACCTTCTTTCACTTCAACACATTCATTGCCTTGCGTGTTGAAATAGTTGTGATGAATGTGGTTAAAGCTGCTCTGGTCGGGCTCGTTAGTCGGATTCTTGCCATCATTCCACTGATTGCTCGACGTGCCGATATAGATGCCCTCGCCATTTTTACCGCCTTCTCCGAAGGCGAAGTCATACAAACCGCAGTTCAAGATCGTGTTGTGATGGATGTTGGCCCCTTGGACAAAATAGCGTAAGCGGATGCACTCTCCACCAGCATTCTGGAAGAGCATGTTGCGGACTTCAAGCCCCGCAGGGCCACGACGGACGGCCCCGCCATACGGCGCACTTTGCCCATGCACATAGAGCAACTTGTCGCGATAATCACTGGCGCTGTTGCCACTGCCGTCGTAGCCATCGATTGTCCAGCCATCGAGTAAATAATAATCGTGCTGAATCTGGAAGACGCGATCTTTGTTCGATGCGCCTCGCAAGACCGCGCCACGACCGCCCACAATGCGGATCGGCGCATCGGCCGTGCCATGGCGTTTGGTGATGATCGACTCCCGATAATCGCCATCCCCTAAGAAGATCGTATCGCCAGGCTGGGCGACATCCAACGCTTTCTGAATCGTCGCAAAGGCTGTCCCCCATGAACGGCCATCCTGATTGCCCGCGCCACCGGGCATAACATACCAATCCGTGGCAGCATACAGCAATTGTGTATAGGCCAATATTCCGACTACCCCAATGCCAATAAAAAAGAGAAGGCGGACCCAGCGAGGAACGAAGTTAAATTTCATTTTGTAGGTCTCCCATACCTTGGTATGATGGAAACCAACAACCGCAGCGCAAGTGAGCGCGAAAAAGCTCCCATGCACGGGTGTGCTGTTTCCATAAGGATGTTGCTGAAGACTTGCCGGCCTCACAACATCCTACGCGTAAACGAACAAATTTACTTACAATATCCCAGCGACGGCATCATGCTCGATTCGCTAGTTAGGTCTAAGTTCTGGCAAAAATTTCCCTACTTAGACCATAACATTCACAATCATTGCAATTATAGCGGAGACTCTGCTGGGAATCTTTACGTTTCCGTAATGGTCGGGGGCTTTATGCAGACATTTGCGCTACTTTTACATGACGCAGGTTAACCGTCAAATCGTACGAGACGACAATATCTTAAGCAAATTATAGGGGTCAGGTAAGCGATGTTCAATCGTATATTTTGCTGAGATTAGGGGCGAAATGCAGCAAGAATTTATTGTGAGAGGTTTAGAGCGCCCTACTCGATTGGATCGCGTACTGCGTAGCCATTTCCCAAACTGGGGGCGGCAGGCCATTGACCAGTTGATTACCAGCCGACAGGTTCGGGTCAATGGCCGGACTGTGTGGCTGGCTTCCTGGCTTGTGCACAATCAAGACCGGATCGCGCTGACTAATGCGCCGCAGGAGAAGCCGACTCAGCCTCAGCAGTTTGAAGATGCTTGGTTGATTGCCGAGTATGGGGATTTGATCGTGGTCAACAAGCCACCTTACTTGTCTACGCTCGACGACCGGGACG
>CAZMRA010000199.1:0-9460 GCA_964568485.1 uncultured Caldilineaceae bacterium
GGCCACCGATGTCCTCGGGCGAGTCGTCGAGGTAATCAGCGGCCAAACGTTGGGCGAATTTTTCCGCAGCCATATTTTTGAGCCGCTGGGTATGCACGACACCGGTTTTCTGGTGCCTGCCGATAAGGTGAATCGCTTTGCCGCCATGTATACCCACGAATCAACCGGGCTGCGCGCAATTGACGGCAGCAGCGATAGCCCATATACACGGCCGCGCCGTTTGGAATCAGGCGGGGGCGGGCTGGTTTCTACCGCCAACGATTATTGGCGCTTTGCCCAGATGTTGTTGAATGGTGGCGAGCTGGACGGCGTGCGTCTCTTGAGCCGCAAAACCATCGAGCTGATGAGCCGCAATCACATTCCGGCGGCACAATTGCCACTGCGTAATGGAGATGATATATTCGCAGGTGAAGGCTTTGGGCTCGGCTTCGGCGTCATCATCGATCCGGCGGCTTCACAATTGCCCTGGAGTCAAGGCACCTATTATTGGGGCGGAGCGGCCAATACCACCTTCTGGATCGACCCGCAAGAGGAGTTGATCGGCCTGCTGATGACGCAATTCATGCCCTCCGAAACCTATCCCGTAAATGATCTTTTCCGGGTGTTGGCCTATCAAGCCATTACAGATTAAGCATAAATAAAAAGGCGACCCTTGCGGGTCGCCTCGATGACTTTGGGAAGCCTAACGTGGACTGCTCGTTAGGTTACCATTCTACCGAATGCTTACTGGACTTTTTGCACGCCAGCAGCGGAAGGACCTTTCGGGCCTTGTTCGATAGCGAATTCAACCACATCGCCTTCAGCCAGCGTGCGGAAGCCAGCCGACATGATCGAAGATTGGTGAACGAAAACGTCTTTGCCACCAGATTCGGGCGTGATAAAGCCATAGCCCTTGGTGTCATTGAACCACTTGACGGTGCCGCGTACGCGGTTGCCGATTGCTTGGTTAGCCATTGTTGGAAACTCCCTTTGTCTTTCACAGACAACAAACAAATATAATGTTGAAATACAAAACGTGGTCGTTCCCAACAAATAAAAAAGCCGCTAGCGTTGCAAGTCCAAGCGGCCTCCTACATTACTCGTAAAAGAACTGGCACTATCTTGCAATAGCGAGTATAGCATAGACCGTAAGGGAGTGCAAATTGCTGATCACGCAAATTACATTTTACTAGAAATTTTCGGCAAAAACCCAATTCCTATCTCATTTCGTTAGCCGATAGACAACTTGGCAGGTGTATAAGCCCCAGCAAAAGTCATTTCTCCATTTTGAGAATCTCCTCATCAACGGGCATTGCTCACTGAATTCTGATAGAATGCCCAAACGAATGTCCACAGATTGCTTGGTTTCCTAGAACAAGGTACACTATTATAGACAATGCACTTCTGAGGCTAATCGAGACTACCTCTAGTCTTCAACGCCCTACTTCAATCTCTTAAACCCTACCTAATTCAGTTGTAAAGAAAGAGTTGATCAATGAAGCAACAGCATCATATGCTAAGTCGGCGGTCATTCTTGCGAGCGGCTTCCATGACTGCCGCGGGTGCGCTATTGGCGGCCTGTGCCCCTGCAGGTGGGTCGAGCAGCAGCGGTGACTCAGCATCAGGAGCGCCCTCCAGCGAGACAACCACCATTGCTTACTGGACTTTTTGGGCCGACCGCTGGGGTGAATTCCAACAGCAAATTGTCGACACCTACAACACCGAAAACCAGGATGGCATTCAGGTAGAAATGCTGATTGTGCCCTGGGGCGATTTAGCGACCAAGCTGCTCACCGCGGTCTCCGCTGGCAATCCCCCAGATTTCAGCATCATCGGCCGGGGTGAAGTTGTGGAATGGGCCGTGCGCGAAGGTATTCTGCCATTGGATGACTACATCGCGGCCTCCAGCGAAACCAATCCAGACGATTGGTTCGAAGTAGCCTGGAATGAGTGCCAGTGGCAAGGCAAGACCTATGCTCAGCCCTTTGAAAGCGGCACTTACGCAGCTTGGTACAATAAGGATCTGTTTGAGCAGGCCGGGCTCGATCCGGAACAATTACCGGCCACCTGGGCAGATGTCGATGCTGCGGCGGACAAAATTACCCAGGGCAATGCGTCCGATGGCTATTCAGTCGTTGGCTTCATCCCCTGGGCCAATCGAGGCGATCTGCTGGGTTGGCTCGCCGGCGGGGAATGGTATGATGAAACAGCCCAGCAAGTGACTGCTGTTACTCCCGAGAATATCGCCGCCATGGAATGGGTGAAGCAGTATGCCGACAAATACGATGGTGAAGCGCTCGAGCGCTTCCGCCAAGGGCTGGGTGGCGGTGATACCGCTGATGATCCATTCCTGCGCAGCCAAATTGCCATGGTCTGGCGGGGTAGTTGGTCCCTTTCGGCCAAACAAGAATATGGGCCAGATGTGAACTTTGGTGTGGCTCCCTTGCCATATCGTGGCGATGCCGGTCCTGACAGCATCAATCAGGGGTCGGCCTGTGTGTTGCCGACAGGTTCACCGCAGCCGGATCCAGCTTACAAGTTCCTCACCTACATGTCCATTCAGGGTATTGCGCAGTGGGTTCCCAATGCGGCAGATATGGTCTCGCGCAAGGATCAGACAGAGGTTTACCCCAGCGCCTTGCCCGATAACGACGAATTCCGCGGCTATTGGAAGCTCTACAACGATGCGCTCGCCTACTCCCATCATGAGCCGGCCATGCCAGCTCGCCGCTACTGGAATGATCAACTAAACGCTGCAGTCGACGCCATCGTGCGTGGCCAGAAATCGCCTGAGGAAGCCCTGCAAGATGCGCAGGATGCGACTCAGCGCGAATTGGATAAGGCTCTCGGCAAGGCGTAAGGATGCTTTCTCTGGACGGCTGTCTAGCCGTCCAGATTTAACCCTTTGATGGGCAGTCGCCCGAATACCTGCAAACTTCTATGGCAACATCAACTCCTATCCCTACACCAGCACCACGGCGCAAATCTTCCCGTCGTGAACGGCAAGAGAATCTCATCGGCTATCTCTTCTTCTCACCGTGGCTACTTGGTCTGCTACTCTTTAATGTCATCCCGATTGGGTTGGCCATCTATTACAGCTTTACCGAATATTCGGTTTTACAAGCGCCCCGCTGGATTGGCTTTGGCAACTATCACGAAATGTTGGTGGTGGATGAGCTTTTCTGGAAGTCACTTTATAATACCATCTATTACGCCACCTTCTCCGTGCCGCTCAATTTGCTCTTCTCGATCTTTCTTGCCATCCTGCTGAACTATAAAGTACCAGGACTCTCTTTCTTTCGGGCGACTTTCTTCCTACCTTCGATCGTGCCGGTCGTCGCTGCTTCGGTAGTCTGGGCTTGGATGTTACACCCTGAGTATGGGCTGATCAATGATCTGCTCAGTCACTTTGGCGTGCCGGGGCCACCCTGGTTAACCAGCGAAGTCTGGTCGAAACCGGCCTTTATCTTGATGAGCTTATGGGGGATTGGGCCAACCACCATCATCTTCCTCGCCGGTCTCCAGGACATTCCCCAACATCTGTATGAAGCGGCAGAAATTGACGGGGCCAATGGTTGGCACCGGATGTGGAATGTGACGTTGCCCTTACTCACACCGACCATTTTCTTTAATCTGGTAATCGGCCTGATCGGTGCGTTCCAGATCTTCTCGCAGGTTTATATTATCTCTGCGGGTGGCCCGCTTTGGTCAACCCTGTTTTATGTGCTCTATCTGTACAACCAGGGTTTTCAATATTTCAAGATGGGATATGCCTCGGCCTTGGCCATTGTGCTATTCATCATCATTTTGATCTTGACTGCAATCGTCCAGCTTTCGTCGCGCAAATGGGTCTATTACGAAGGCGCGCAATTACGCTGAGACTGTTCCCAGAACACGAATGGACGGTTCAGCGGTTGTCTCATACTGGTTCAACTGCCAGGCGTTCTAGGGCCAGTATGAGCGTTGCAACCATTGAACCTAGAGTTTTAACCTTGAGGCTATGAGCACGAATCAACTTGGTTTACCACAGCGACAAACAACACCTCGAACTGCGACCTCGCTGATCCAAAGTCAGCGTACATTGGGGTTCATCAATCAGACAGTAGTTTTTGTCATTTTAGGCGTGGCCGCATTGGCCTTTCTCATTCCACTGTTGTGGATGATCAGTACATCTCTCAAACCAAAGGATCAGATCTTCGCCTATCCGTTGGTCTGGATACCGAATCCACCGCAGTGGGAGAACTATGCCAGAGCGCTGAACAATCCGTCGTTTAAGTTTTTGCTCTTCCTACAGAACAGCCTATATTACGCTATCCTTTCGACAATCGGGGTGGTTTTTTCCTGCGCGCTGGTGGCTTATGCCTTTGCCCGCTTGCGCTGGTGGGGCCGCGACTTCTGGTTCCTCATTACCCTGAGCACCATGATGATCCCTTACCCGGTGACGTTGATCCCTCAATTCCTTATTTTTAAGGAATTGGGCTGGGTGGGCACCTTCCTACCGCTGATTGTACCCAACTTTTTGGGCGCACCATTTTTTATCTTTTTATTGCGTCAATTTTTCTTAACGATCCCCATGGACCTCTCCGACGCAGCGCGCATTGATGGCGCCAACGATTGGGCCATCTTTTGGCGGGTTATTCTCCCTCTTACGCAACCTGCGTTGATTACGGTGGCCCTCTTTACGTTTCTCTCCTGTTGGAATGATTTTCTTGGCCCACTCATCTTCCTCACCGATGGCAGCAAATACACACTAGCTGTCGGCTTGGCAGCTTTTCGTGGCCAATATCGCACGCAGTGGGATCTGATGATGGCAGCCGCCACGGTGGTCACTGGGCCAATCGTTATCCTCTTCTTCTTCGCCCAACGCCGCTTTATCCAATGGATCACCTTAACCGGCATGAAAGGCTAAAACTGACTCATTCCGCACTTTGTGGGCACATGAGCGGATAATAACAGACCTCCTTGGGGCGAGCGGCGGGATCAACCATCGCAACACCCCAAGGAGTTTTTTTGTTAAGCCCGCCACTAAAATAAACAGTGCCCTGTACCAACATGGTACAGGGCACTGGCAACAGCAACTTTCGCAGCGAGAGGCTTACATGCTCTCAGGCGCACTTACACCCAGCAAGGACAACGTTTTGGCCAAGACCAGCTTTGTTGCCCAACAGAGCGCAAGCCGGGTGCGACTAAGCTCAGGAGCAGCCTCGTCGACAATGTGGCAATCGCGATAGAACGCATTAAACGAGCGAGCGAGCTCAATCGCATAATAGGTGAGATTGTGCGGTGACAACTTATCGATCGCCAGGTCGATCTGCTCTTCGAGTTCAAGCAGCTTGCGGACCAGCGCCAGTTCAGACGGGTGCTGGAGCAAGGTGAGTGCTGCGCTATCCCAGTGGTCAAAATCGGTTAACAAGCCGCTCTCAATCGCCTTCTTGCGCAACGAACAGATACGCGCATGGCTATATTGCACATAATAAACCGGATTGTCATTCGTCTGCTGGATCGCCAAGTCAAGATCGAATTCGATGGTACTTTCCGGCCCGCGGGTCAGCAGATTGAAGCGCAACGCATCTGAACCGACCTCATCGACCACATCGTTGATCGTGATCAGATTGCCCGCACGCTTGCTGAGTTTGACCTCTTCCCCATTGCGGATGAGCTTGACGAGATCGTACATCAAGATGGTAAGCCGCGCTGGGTCGAGACCGAACGCCTGCATCATCGCAGCCATACGCGGCACATGGCCTTGATGGTCCACCGACCAAACATTGACGACTTGATCAAAGCCGCGGCGTACGAATTTGTCGTAGTGGTAGGCAATATCGCTGGCAAAATAGGAAGGCGAGCCGTTCGAGCGGACAACCACCTCATCCTTTTCGTTTTTGGGATATTTGCTCGCCGTAAACCAGACTGCCCCATCTCGGCGCACCAATTCACCGCGCTGGTCGAGGTAGGCCAATGCTTGATCGACCAACCCTTCGTCGTAGAGGCTCTGTTCACTAAACCAGCGATCAAAGGACACGCCAATGCGCGCCAATTCTTGCTTCAACTCGTCGAGCACCAGTTCATGGCCCAGAGGATGGAGCGCACGCAGCGCTTCGGCTTTCTCCATCTGCACAAAGCGATCGCCATGATGGTCTAGCAATTTGCGCGCATAATCCACCATATACTCGCCCGGATAGCCATTCTCAGGCACCGGCTCATCGCGGCCGAGCAATTGGGCATAGCGCGCATACAGGGTTGCAATAAAAGCCTCGAACTGGTTGCCGCGGTCATTGACATAAAACTCGCGCTGCACCTTATAACCAGCCGCGCTCAATACATTAGCAATGCTGTCACCCAACACGGCGTTGCGAGCTCCGCCATAGTGGATAGGGCCAGTGGGGTTGGCGCTCACAAACTCGACCTGCCAATGGGCCCCTTGACCGCGCGTCAAATTGCCGTACGTTTCCCCAGTTGCCAAGATCACGCCAACTTGGGCTTGCAGCCAAGATTCTGCCAAGCGGAAGTTGATGAAGCCAGGCCCGGCCAATTCCGTACCGCCGAGCAGTGAATTTTCGGGTAGATGATCGACGATCGCCTGAGCAATCTGCCTCGGATTGGCATTACCACCTTCCTTACGCACCGCTGCCGCCGCGACCATTGCGACATTCGAGCTATAGTCGCCATGTTCAGGTTGTTTAGGTCGCTGAATGTCGACAGCCGGGATGGCAAAGTTGGGCAACGCATTGGTTGATTGGGCTGCTGCCAAGGCAGTAACTACGAGCTGGCGAATCTGATCTTTGAGCATGAGTGTACTTCTCGTCTAGCATAACAAGCCGATAGAAAGCTCTAGCTTGGATTACATTCTTCAACTACTTCTTGGTCATACCAGTTAGGGCCGATCTCAATCTCCACCTTCAGCGGCACAGACATCTCATAGGCATTGCACATCGTCTCGCGCACCAAGTCGACGAGTTCAGCCTGCTCTTCGGGTGGAAATTCGATCACCAATTCATCATGCACTTGCAACAACATCTGGCTGCGGAATCCCCTGGTCTGCAACTGCTCGTGCAGGCGGATCATCGCTAGCTTCATGATATCGGCAGCGGTGCCTTGGATCGGGGCGTTGATCGCCTGACGCTCGAGGGCGGCTCGCTGGTTATAGGGCAAGCGCCCTTCTTTAAGTTCAGGGAAGAACCGTTTGCGCCCCAACAGGGTTTGCACATAGCCATCACGGTGCAATTGGGCAGTCGTTTCACTGATATATTCACGGATCTTGGGGTACGTTTGGAAATATTGCTCCAAAAATTGCCCAGCTTGCTTGGGATCCATATCTGTCCGTGCGCTGATACCAAACGCGCTGGAACCATAGATCGTCGCAAAGTTGATCGTCTTGGCCAGCCCACGCTGATGGCGATCCACCGCAGTGATCGGCACCCCAAAGAGTCGCGCCGCTGTCGCTGCGTGAATGTCTTGATCCGCCTGAAAAGCGTCGATCAATGCCTGCTCTTGTACCACATGCGCCAAGATACGCAGCTCAACTTGGCTATAGTCTGCCGACATCAGCTGCCAGCCCGGCCTTGCAATAAAGGCTCGCCGGATCTCGCGCCCCAAATCGGTGCGGATCGGAATATTTTGCAGGTTCGGATCGCTACTACTTAAGCGGCCCGTCGATGAACCCGCCTGATTAAAACTTGTATGCACCCGCCCCGTCTCTGGATTGACCTGCGTGGGCAATGCATCAATATAAGTGCTGCGTAATTTTTCTAGTTGCCGCTGCTCGAAGATGAGCTCCAGCAGGCGGGCTTGCTGCGGGCTCAACTCGCTACGAGCAGCGTTGAGCTTTTCCAACTCAAAGACGGCGGTGCTGTATTGCCCAGAACTGGTTTTGGCAATCCCGCGAGTGGGAAAGCCCATCTCCTGGAAGAGGACTTGGCTCATCTGTTGGGTGCTGCGCAGATTGAACGCATGCCCAACAATGGCAAACATCTCTTCTTCGAGCTCGGCCAACCGCTGCTTAAAACGGGTCGACATCTCGGCCAGAAACTCGGTATCCAGCAAGATACCAGCCATTTCCATGGCAGTCAGCACAGGCACGAGTGGCAACTCAAAGGTCTCGTAAAGTGACCACAAACCAGCTTCCTGCACCTGCGGCACCAACAGATCATAGATTTGCAGGGTAGCATCGACATCCGCGCCACAATAGGCTGTGACAGCGTCAATCGGGACCAGATCCACCGTGATCTGCTTGCGGCCGGTGCCAATCAAGCTGCTGATTTCCGTCATCTGCCAGCCAAGCAAGCTGGCGGCTTGGGCCTTTAAGCCAAGAGCGCGGCTGCCTGGGTCGACCAGCCACGCCAAGATCATCGTATCATGGATCGGCCCGGCAACCTGCAAGCCATGCCGCAAGCAGACCGTCAGATCATATTTGGCGTTGTGGGCTAGCTTAGGCAGATCTGCATTGGCAAAGAAGGGCTGGATCGCCGCCTGGATGGTTTCCCAGGGTAATTGCTGGCCCGTCATGTGCGCCACCGGGAGATAAGCCGCTTGGCCAGGAGCCCAAGCAATGCCCAAACCAACCAATTCAGCGCGTAGCGCATCGGTACTGGTTGTCTCGACATCAAAGCTCAAACGCTCGGCTCCTTGCAACGCGCTGACCAACTGCGCCAGTGTCTCCTCGCTATCGACTGTGAGATAGGGAGATTCAACCTTGGTCGGCGTATCAGTCGCCGTCGCAAAGAGCGCCAGTTGCCCATCTGCGGTTTCGTCGGGCGTGGTTAACTCAGCGCTGGGATTATCCGAGAGCGGTAACTCTTTGATCAAGCTGCGAAATTCCAGCGCCTGGAATAATTCGAGCACCTTTTGCTGATCATAATCGCGCAAGCGGCAGGCAGCGGCATCATATTCCAGCGGGAGATCAGTGGAGATCGTCACTAGCCGTTTGTTGCGCTGCACTTGTTCGGCAGCATCAACCAGGCTCTGTTGCAGCTTGGGCCCCTTGACTTCCTCAATGTGGGCATACAAATTCTCAAGCGTGCCATAGGTCTGCAACAATTTGGCCGCTGTCTTTTCACCCACCCCAGGTACGCCAGGAATGTTATCGGAGCTGTCGCCCGTGAGCGCTTTGAAGTCAATAAATTGCGCCGGTGTTAACCCATAACGCTCCTGGATGGCATCCAGGCCATAGACGGAGGTCTTGGGGTTTGGCCCACCGGACGTATACAGGATCTGCACACGATCGTTGACCAGCTGAAACATGTCGCGATCGCCGGTCAGAATTAAGACATCGGTGCCAGTTTCGGCGGCTTTATGCGCCAACGTGCCCAAGACATCATCCGCCTCGTAGTTAGGATAAGTAACGATGGGGATGTTGAAGGCTTGCAACAACTCATAGATGCGCTCAAGCTGTGTGCGCATCTCGTCGGGCATTTGGTCACGTGTGGCTTTGTAGTCGGCAAACTCAGTATGGCGCCAAGTGTCACCCAGATCAAAGGCAGTA
>CAZMRA010000200.1:0-1556 GCA_964568485.1 uncultured Caldilineaceae bacterium
CGAGCACCCGCCCAACAATTGACGCTCTTCCCCTAACCATCCTTTAAAAAGCGAAACCCCAGCTTGCGCAGATGACTTAGTGAGCGAAACAATCTGCACAATCTGGGATCGCTAAATAGCAGCTTATTTTGCCTTAATTGCTCGGAATTGCCTTGACTTGTTGCAAAGCATAGTCATAGACCGAGAAATGCTCACCCTCTTCCTCGTCAGGATCCACATATTTCAGCCAAAGGGCTTGTTCTGGCTTACCACCGGCTAATTTGCGGCGGCTCTCACGCAGATCACTTACAGGATCATGCCACTTGACTTCGCCCTCTTGGAGCAGAATATATTCGTGGGCGTATTTGTCGACCAACTTGCGCTGGTTATCCAGATAGTAGAGCGCTTGTTCGGCGGTCGTTTTGCGCCAGCTGATGTTGATATCGCGCGGGTCGGTGACATAGGCATAGAATTCACCGAGCGGCGCTGTCACTTCGGATTGGAAGTCGATCTCATCCAAGTTGACTGTGCCAAAACCGGCCTCAGCCGCAACCAACAAGGGATTGCGATCACGATGGAATGGTGGCGTCAGCCAGTCGCTCTGAGGATCATGGCCCATTAAGTAAGCGGCGCAGGCATCGGTGGCAATGGTGTGATTCCCAGCAATGATGGAGTTGGTGATGCGCGGGGCCGAGCCATCGTCGCGGCCATTGCCCCATTCGCGGCCCGCTTGGCTGATCGTAGCGTCAATGATGTTCAGCACGGGGTTAAAGATCCGCCCCAAGTCAGCCAACATATAAGGCATGCGCACCAAGTGATGGAAATAGGTGCGCGTATGTCCATCCGGCTCACCGGGCATCAGGCCAAACAAGTTCTTCAGGCTCAGCGTGATCCCCATAAAGGCGTGATTTTTCATCTTGGCCACGGAGATGAACTCGTCAACATCCAATGCACCGGCGGGCAACACATATTCGCGGAACATCTGACCGCCACCTGGCACCTGCACCACGCGGTGCTCATCAGTGATCCCGTCGATATAGCGGACATCAAAATCCTTGAAGACCTGAGCTAAGGTCGTGGTTTCAGCCAAGGTCGCGCCATTGTACATCGTATAGAAGCTGACATCGGGCACAACCAGTTCGGCATCAGTCCGTTCACGCAAGAGCCGTAAAAATGCGCGGGCGACCTTCTCGGTCACCAATTGCTGCAACTGACCTTCATAATAGACCCGATTCTTGGGCTCTTTGTCTTGATTGAACTTGATGCCAATCCGCTTGGCGCGTTTTAGCCGATCCCAACTTTCGGTAAGAGGCGCCGTCGCGCGCTTCAGAGCCTCATAAACCTCATCCTCACTGCCCTGATAATCACAATTAACCGCTCGCACCTTATAGGGTGATTCAGTGTTTGACACAAGCTTCTCCTTTGGTTTAGATGGTTTTTCTATGCGAACCATCCGACTTAAAACAACTACGGGTTAGGTTCATTGGCGCATGCAGCTGCCAACCGGGCTGGCAGACCCGGCTCCGCCCAAAGCGCAGCATCAATCTGCACGGCTTGTGCACCAGCCGCCAACGCTT
>CAZMRA010000200.1:1566-9342 GCA_964568485.1 uncultured Caldilineaceae bacterium
CTAGCACATTGGTTAATGCGGTGAACATCATTGCAAAAGTTAATGGCCCATACAAGGCCCCCTGAACCGACGCTGTGGGTGCTGGTCCCGGAGCGGTTGCCAACGGTGGTTGCCCAACCACAATCCCAACAGCGCCCTGCTCGACTGCGATTGATGACCAAGCGACCGCTTCGGCTAAGGGCACTTTTACCCAAAGCGGCAACTCACAAGTGCGGATCACCGTGCGCACCAAAGCTCGGATCAACTCAGGGTCAGCAGTGGGCGGCAATAGTAATTCGAAGCCACTCACTTCCTCAAGCTCGCTCAAGGCTTCCACGGTCTTGGCCAAGTTTGCAGGCTGGACATCCGCCACTTGCACAACCACGGGGCACCCAAGCCGCGGCCATTGCTCGGCAGATCTGCGCAAGATCGACTTCAGGCTGCGAGTCTGCGTAGCAGAAGGCAAGACAAAGCCACCGGTCAGTTCAGCTAGGCGTGGCCCAGTACTTCCCCGTTGGCCATGCAACATCAAAGGACCAATGACCACAGCGCCCAAGCTGGCGGGGGAAACCATACTTGACACTGTATCACCGTAGCCCAGCATGCCACCAGCGATCAATACGGGATTGGCTACCGGCAAGCCCAGTTTGTGATTTGGTGCGAGCTCAATCAGCATGATGGATGGGCACCAGCTTCACTATTATTCGGGGCGGAACGTCCCAATAATTTGATCGAAAACTGGCTCACGATTGGCTTGTTGATCGGCCTGAGTCAGCAGCAACATCACGTAAATTTTATCATTTGCCAGCAGGCCGACCACCTTGCCAAAGGCCGTTTTATCGAGCCCTACACTGGCGAGATTCACCGTGGCAGTACCACGCACAGCAGGCAGATTGTTGATCGTCGTGGCCTCGATGGTACCGATATTTACATCACCAAGCGCTCCAGCATTGCGCTCGACCAAATCTTGCACCAATTGCTGAGCCTCCGCCGCGGTGTAATCCGGCGCATCCGCCACGGTGACGACAAGAGCACTGGGCAAGCCGCCCATCATGGCCGCGGTGAGGTCGGTCACATACAATTTACCCAGCATCTGGCCAGCTGGGCTTTCCAAAAACTGATTCAGCGTAGTCAACTGATCGCCCAAGCCAAACACGCCTGCCAAGTTTTGGAATTGCCCACTGCGTAGATCCAGCTCGCTCCAACCGCGTGGCACCGCAAACGAATAGGCCAATCGTTCATCCATCACCGAGCTAAAGCCTTGCGGAATCGTCACTTGAGGGGTGGCAGCTGCTTGCGCTTCGCCACCACTATTTTCAGTGGTAGCCGGGGTCGGGATCGGGGTTGGCGTCGGGGCTGGTGTCGGGGTTGGGGTGGGTGCTGGCCCGAATAACTGACCACAGCCGGTCAAAACTAAGCTAACACCCAAAACTAAACACAGATGGCGAACTCGCCGAATGTTCTGTAAAATCACAACTATCTCCTCTGAAAGCGCTCAACGATTCCCATAGCTTCTTGCCCAGCGCAAATCTCTGGGCGCTGCTGGCCGGGATGAGCGCATAGAACACAAACCATTACCAAGTGTAAGCTGACTGCTTACAACTACTCTACCCACCGCTTATAAGCGGCGGTCGGCCAAAAAGGCCCGGACATTGCTCGTTGCATAGTTAAAGAACAGCGTGCCCGCGGGGAATTCTTGCATTCGGGCGGGGACCAGATTGGGCTCTGGCGTTAACGCAAACCCTAATCCAACGCGGATCCGTTCATCTTGCCAGACTTTGCCAAAGACCCGGACAGGCAAAAACCGTTCTGCGATCGGCATGATGCCCTCAGGGACGACCGGTTCGCCCTCTTGCCAGGACTCGTTGACAATCTCCCAACGGTTGTCGCTATTGTAGAAGACATAGATCTCGTTCGGGCGCCCCTCGACCCGCAGCATACTGCCCAATTCAAACTCAAGCAGCTCGATATTGACCGTCATCGGCGGTGTGAAGGCACAGGTGAAGCCTGGCTGTACTTCCGGCGGTTGCGACGTAATAAACGAGCTCCAAAGCGGATCGGGCAACTGATTGCAGCTGCCAACCTGGGACACAGGGGTATCTGTTGGCGCGGGCGTTTCTGTGGCGGTTGGCTCCGGCGTCCAAGTCAATGTAGGTGTTGGTGTTTCCGTATCCGTTGGGAGCGGAGTTGGTGACGGCGTTAACGAAGGGAGCTCCGTGGCAGTCGGTTCTGGCGTCCAGGTTGGCAGTGGCGTGGGTGACGCCTCATCGGGCGTGGTGGTCGGTTCAACGGTGGCATCCGGAGAGACTACAACAGGCACACCTGGTGTAGCTACCGTTGGGCTACCCACCGCGCCGGGATCGTCTGTCACGGCGGTCGGGGTGAACGTCGGCACACTGCCGCTCTGATCAGATGAGGGCGATGGGAGCACCGCAATACCCGCTGCGGTACTTGTCGGCGGAGGGTTCTGCCCGCGGCCGAAACCAAAAGATGAATTCATCAAGGCCAGTGCAATGGCAAAAACCAGAACGGCAAGCGCAAGGGGCAACGCGGCCCAAGTAAAGCGGTAAAATCGTTCTTCACGCGCCGTTGGCGTGGTGACATTTTCTGGTGGCTGTACTGGCCGCACCGAACGCGTCGTCAGAGGATTGTTTGCGGACCGAACATAAGCACTAGTGGCGGATGACGCTACCGGAGCAGGCACCAGGACCGTTGTAGCTGGAGTCGCTGGCGGTGATGCAGCTGGCGGCAGCGTACTCAAGGTCAAGGTGGCGGTCGCATCATGGGCAGGGAGTTGGCGGCGTGTCGAGGTGCGCCCTGCCGCAAATGCCAATGCGTGAGCCATCTCGCCGATCTGCTGATACCGCTCTGCTGGATCTTTTGCTAAGCTGCGCCGTAAAATCTCAATCAATGCCGGTGGGAGCCGCCGCATAGATTCCTGGTCGATCACGAGCGGCTCGTAAACATGCGCATGCAGGATCTGAGTTACCGAGCCCGCAAAAGGCAAACGTCCCGTGACACAGCGATACAAGACACAGCCCAACGAATAGATATCGGCGCGGCCATCGACATCCCGTTTGCCGGCACACTGTTCTGGGGCCATGTAGGCCGGTGTGCCGACTGTACGCCCGGTATTGGTCAATTCGGGTGCGTCCAAATAGCGGGCAACCCCAAAATCGCTCAACAATGGCACAACGGGATGATCCAACGTCTCGAGTTGGACACTATTCGGCGCACCTGGGCTAACGGTACGCAATAAAATATTGCTCGGCTTGACATCGCGATGAACAATCCCGGCTTGGTGGGCATGATCCAACGCGCGGGCGATGGGCTCGAGGAGGTTGCAGCTCTCTTGCGGATGCAACATGCCACGCGTATTGAGCAAATCGCTCAGGCTTTCACCTTCGACCAACTCCATGGCAATATAGGCCAAGCCACCGGGGCCCAACGTCCCCACTTGGCGAATCCGCACGATATGCTCGTAATGGAGGCCACCTGCGGTCAAGGCTTCGCGGCGGAAGCGGCTATAGGTATTGGCATCGGCATGCGGCATCAATACCTTGAGGGCGACCGGCACACCATCAACCTGGTCATAGGCCTGGTAAACAATGGCCACACCCCCACTGCCAATTTGCCGCTCGATCCGGTAACGGCCGATCTGCTGGCCAGCAAGATTGGTGATGCTCAACCCTACACTGGCGGGCTCGATCAAAGTCTCAGACTCGGCCGAGAGATCGTCATCTAGTATATGTTCATCATCAAAACCAGCGTTAGGCTTGGTAGGCAATTGCCCAGTGCGTTCATCGTCTGGTTGATTCGTCAATTCGCTACCCACTGTATTGAATGCTCCAGCCAACTCGTTAATGATCCGCGGATCTCGGCCACCGGCAGGCCTTTGGCACTGCCATCCAACGGGGCCACCCAGATTCGCCAATATCCACCTTCATCACTGACATAAGCCACATATTCCCCGTCGGGGCTGATTGCAGGCAACCCATCCTGAGCACGATTATTGGTCAGGCGGGCTGAACCTGTTACCCGGTGGTCTGGCCCCAATGCCAGGCGGTAAACTTCCCAATTCCCATCGCGGCCATCACTCATAAAGACCAACTGTCGGCCATCGGGTGACCATGCTGGTCGCCGATCGCTGGGGTTGTTGCTCAACAAAAACCAGCTTGTCGCAGTATCATTGATCATCCAGAGCCCAAGTTGTTGATCATTCGGCACGCGGCCGCTATAGACGATCCAATTTTCGGCTGTTGGACGCCAAGCAGGATCTTGGCCAGTGGCCAAGAGGCGCGAATCATCTACCGCTGTCGCCGATTTGATATAAATTTGATAGCGATTGCTCACTTCACGATCGCTCGCAAAGACGATCCGGTCACTACCTGGACTCCAGGATAGCGGACTCAATAGTCCATCCGCAGGGGATGTTGTATAACGCACCGTGCGATCCGCCGGGTTTGCTCCTTCGGCCAGCATCAAACTGCTGAGCCCTTGCCCAGGCGAACCTCCCGCGAGGTCATAAAAGGCCAAGTGTGTGCCATCAGGCGACAGGCGGGGCAAGCGCGCATTCTCGACCAGCAATGTCGCTGGTTCGCCAGGCGCCAATGGCTGCTGATAAATAGCATAGTGATCCCCCTCTTGTGTCGAGTAGATGATCACCCCACTCAGTTCCTTACGCAGTTGCTCACCGGCAATGCTTTCCAATTGCGTATTGCACTCTTGTTGATACTCATCCAGCCGATCAGAAAAATCTTCGCTCGGTAGCAAGCTCGCTACAGCGAGAAATTGCTCATAGGCTCCACAATAATCTTGCGCCGTGACCAACTGCTCGCCATATTGTTGATGGGCTAAGCCCAAGATTCGCCGCTGCTCATCTCGCTCAGCCTCGTCGGCAGTCAAGAATTGCTCGGTTGCCGCATGCAACACAGCGATGGTCGATTGATCTGGTTTTAAGACCAACGCTTCGGCGAAGTGCTCCAACGCGAGTTGCGGCTCACCCGTGGCATTCTCATCTGTACCCAGACCAACATAGATGTCAAAAAACATCGTTTCAATCTGGCCAGGATTAAACAACGAACGCCATCGAGCCCAAAGCGGCTCTCGAGCATTCTCTAACAAGATTGTTTTAACAAGTTCAGCCTGCGATAGCTCCTCTTGCGCTTGGGGCTGGTAGGCTTGATTAAAGGCGTCCGATTCCGAACGCAATATTAAAATCAAATTCCCGAGAATTTTGTTCCACTTGCGCTGATTGTAATCATCGACGACCACCTCCCAGTAGAGTTCCACATCGACACTGATGGTTGGAGCCGGAACCGGTATCGGTGTTGATGTTACAGCAGTGGAAGCTGCCACTTGCGGTGTTTGTACCTCATTAACAGTAGGCTCATTCACAGCAGGCAATGGTGTCGGTGTTGCAACCGCATCTACGACAGCCTCCTCGGGTAGTGGAGTCTGCTCAACGGAAGCAACCGCTGTCGGCGCTGCTGGCGTTGGCGTCGTGATCATTTGTACCAAAAGCCGCTCAAAAGGCAGAGCCGAACGTAGGATCCAAAGCCCAGCCCCAATCAACAGCACTGCTGCGAGGGTTGCGCCAATCAGCGAGAGACGCGGCTGGCGGCGGCGTTGGGTTTGCGTAGGAATAGCGCCAGCGCTCCTCCGGGGAGTTTTTTCGTCAGCCGGTGGCGGCGCCGTGGGGGACAATGGATGACGGGCAGGGGTAGACGTGCGCGTGCCCGGTGCGGGGATCAAAACCTGGACGCGCTCAGAGGTTCCCAGATTAGGCAACGAGGGCATCGTTGCGGTGGCCTGCCCATTAGTCGCCGTGACAGGAAGGCTCCCCCCAGCCAAAGCAAGATCATCCGCCAGAAGGGAAGCATTCGGATAACGATCGTTCGGCTCCTTGGCCAACATGCGCTTGAGCAGATCCACCATAACAGGTGGCAAACTTTCGATGATCTCAGCCGGGATCGTCAATTGTTCATAAACATGGGCATGCAGAATCTGCGTTGTCGTGCCCACAAATGGTGGTCGCCCCACTAAACAGCGGTATAAAACCACACCGAGTGCATAGATATCGGCGCGCCCATCGATTTCGTGGCTGTCGGCGGCTTGTTCGGGGGCCATATAGGTCGGCGTACCAACCGTTCGCCCAGCAGCAGTCAATTCTGGCGAATCTAGCCCCAAAGAGATACCAAAGTCCGACAATAGGGGGATGACCGCATAATCCAAGGCTTCGAGCGAGATACTATTAGGAGTAGAGGCCGGGACCCGCCGGAGGAGAATATTACTCGGCTTCACATCGCGGTGGACGACTTGCTGGCGATGTGCATACGCCAATGCTCGCGCCACTGGTTCCAGCAGCCGACAACTATCGGCAACGGATAGGCGCCCGTGCTCCCCCAGCAAGTCAGACAGATTGGTGCCTTCGATCAACTCCATGGCAATATAGGTAATGCCATCTGTCTGACCAACCTGCAACGTATGCACAATGTGTGGGTGATCCAACACGCTGACAGTCCGCGCCTCCTGCCGGAAGCGCGCCCGCACCACATCATCTGCACCAGGAAGTAACACCTTCAGCGCCACATCTCGCTCGAGGATCAGATCGTGCGCCCGGTAGACAGCCGCCATTGCCCCACTGCCCAAACGTTCTCCCACGCGAAAATGGCCCAGGTTGCGACCAACCAGGGCATCGACAACATCGAAGGATGAACTTTGTTCAGGCAGCGGTTCGCCTTCCGCAGAAGATGAATCCGGTGGCATCAAGGACATAACAACAATCGGTTCATATCCAGGGCTACGCACTTGTTTGGAAGTTGATCGGGAGGCAGGTATCGTTTAAGATTATGGCGCTTACACACGTGCATAGCTGTCGCTAATTGATAGATGATAGCCTATGCTATTATAGCCTACGATGTGATGCAAACGAAACCAGAGGAAAATCGTGTGAGTCGGTATGCGAAATTAGTGTGTCTCAGCGGCCCTCGTGCTGGCACCGAGTACGAATTGAGCAAAGCGATTATGCTGGTTGGGCGCGCAACCACTACAGACATCATCTTGGAAGATCAATTTGCTTCGCGCCAACATGCTGAAATCCGCCAGATCGATGGCGCTTATCAAGTGCATGATTTACAGAGCAAGAATGGCGTTTTTGTGAATGGCGAACGCTTAGCCACCGGGGCTACAGCCTGGCTACAAGATGGCTTTGAAGTTCAATTCGCCTCAACACGCTATCGTTTCCAAGATCCATCGGCTACGCTCACAGCACCCGCGCTCATCGCTGTTCGTGAACCTGGGTTACGTGTTGAACAAGCGACGCGCCAAGTCTTTATCGATGGGGTTGTGCTCGATCCGCCCCTCAGCGTCAAACAATTTGATCTGCTCTGGTTTCTCTATCAAAACCGAGGGCGTGTGGTGAGCAAAGATGAAATCGCGCAGGCCGTATGGCCAGAAGCGCAAGGCGATGTCTATGACGCGAGCATCGACCGTATGATCAGTCGATTACGCAGCCGCATCGAACCAGAGAGCGACGAAGAAAGCCGATTTATCGCCACCATTCGGGGATATGGTTACCAGTTGCTTGACAACTAGCTACCGAAGTCATCCTCATTAAAGTAATCTATTCTTCCCAAGAATTTATCCTTCAACACCCGGCCAGCGGAATTCTACCGCTGGCTTTTTGTTTAAGTAAAGCGCCGGGAAGATGACGCTAGCGCAGCGTAGTGGAACGTAGGATAACGGTCTGAATTCTGTCACCAAAAACTCAAGCCCCTCTAATAAAAGCCCCTTATG
>CAZMRA010000201.1:0-9342 GCA_964568485.1 uncultured Caldilineaceae bacterium
ACCTCTCACTCCCACACCCCCACACGCTCCTCGTCGACAAGTAGTATTTCGCGCGCTTTTTTGCTATACTACCCCCGCCACCTGATGCATGTTCATAGCGCGGCTGTCATTCCCTCTGCGTTGACAGCAGGACAGCCCATGGACGCACAATGGGTTCCATCAAGGTATCAACCATTCAACAGGGAAAAGGATTTTGATGAGTACACAAACAGCTCAGATCCCCATGCGTGCGGTGCCGGGCTATTACTCCAGCACCGAAGGCATTCAGATCGCCATCCAGACCGGGGCCGATGCCAGCGACGAAGATTTGCAGTTTTTCCAGCAACTCGGCGTTGAATGGGCGATGGTCGGCGTCCGCAATCCAGAGCAGCATACACTCGAGTTTTACAAGCATCTCGTCAAACGCTTTGGAGATTACGGCCTCAAGATCTACCGAGTCACCAATATGGGCGTCCACAATGTGCCGGAAATCACGCTCAATTTGCCCGGCCGCGATGCCAAGGTCGAAGAGTTTAAGCAATTTATCCGCAATATTGGCGCAGCCGGCATTAAATATAATACCTACGCGCACATGGCCAATGGCATCTGGTCATCTGGTCGGACCGAAGGCCGCGGCGGTATGGAAGCGCGCATGTTGGATATTAAGAATGCCGTGGGGCGCTGGGGCGACAAAGTCTACTCCGGCGATTTGACCCATGGTCGGCGCTATAGCGAAGAGGAATTGTGGGATAACTTCGCCCATCTGATGCGCGAGATCGTGCCGGTGGCCGAGGAAGCTGGTGTCCGTATTGGCATCCATCCCGACGATCCGCCGGTCTATGACCTCGGTGGCATCCCGCGCTGCATCTTTGGGAACTTCGAAGGCTACAAAAAAGCCATGGAGATTGCCAATAGCCCGAACATTGGGGTTTGTCTCTGTGTCGGCTGCTGGCTGGAGGGTGGTACCATCGGCATGGGCAATAGCCCAGTCGAGGCGATTAAATACTTTGCTGAGCAGGGGAAGCTCTTCAAGGTCCATTTCCGCAATGTCACCAACCCGATGCCCGAACCGTGGGCCGAGACATTGATTGACAATGGCTACCAGAATATGTACGAGGTGATGCGGGCTCTGCGCGAAGTCAAATTCGACGGCTGCATCATTCCCGATCACATTCCGGCAATGTTGGGTGGTCCCCGCGTGGGCACTGCTTATTCGATCGCCTATATGCGGGCGCTGATTCAGGCGGTGAATTACGAATTTGGTGGGCCGGCGTAAAGTAGCAAGCTGCAACCACAGATGACCCGAATGACCAGAGTTTGCTGGTCATTCGGGTCATTTTTATTTGTATACACTAGTGGATCTGGGCGATCAGCGCGCTGGTGGGCCTGACCCGCAGTGTGTAAAAGGTATTCCACCAGCCACGGCGAAAGCGCATTTGCGGCTGCAAGGCCATAATGATCGGCGGTTGCAGAAAGATCCAAGCAGAGCGTCGCTCGCTCACTTCCCCGGCGACCGGACTGCCATCCACTGAGTGGAAAGTAACTGTCCACTCAATGGGCAGTTGCACAAACGCGTGGTTAAAAATTGTTGTCCACTGGCCGGCTGGACATTCCACAACTCTTGGCATTAGACCTCGACAATCGTGTTGATCTCAAATACGCGGCTGTTGGGCAGGCGGAAGAAATTTGCCGCATCCGCTGAATTGCGGCGCATCGCGGTGTAGAGATACTCCCGCCAGAGGGCCATCCCCGGTAAGTGCGTCGCAACCACATGGGTCCGATTGATAAAGTACGGCACATCTTCTAACGCGAATGGTTGCTCAAACTCTGCAGATTGGGTCAGCCCAGCCAAGGCGCGCGGCACATTCAACTCTTCCAGATAGCCAAAAGTCACCAAGACCCGATACAACCCCTGCCCGAGCGGCTTGAGGGTCAGGCGCTGCTGCGGGTTCACATAGGGTACATCTTCTACCTGTATGGTCACTAGCAACACCTGCTCGTGCAAGACACAATTGTACTTCAAATTAGCGAGTAGAGCCGCAGGCGCGCTGCGTGGATCAGCATTCAGAAAGATGGCGGTGCCGGGTGGACGCACCGGCTGCTCCTCGCGGATCCGTTCCTGGAGGCGGGACAAACTCAGTTCCAGATCGCGTTCGCGTGAAGCGACTAGCCAATTGCCCCGCTTCCAGGTGGTCATCAAGCTAAAGATCAGCAACGCCAAGAGCAACGGGAACCAGCCACCATTGGGAATTTTGACCACATTGGCGCTCCAAAAGGCTAAATCGAGGGGCAAAAAGAGCAGCAGCACCGGTCCCAGGGCATACAGGGGCCAGTGCCAGCGCCGCTGAGCCACCATCCCAAAGATGATGGTAGTGATCACCATGGTGGAGGTCACCGCGATGCCATAGGCCGCGGCCAGGTTGCTGGAGGTACGAAAGCCCAGCACGACCAAGATACAGCCGACCATCAAGGCCCAGTTGATGGCAGGAATGTAAATCTGCCCGAATGCAGTCGCCGAGGTGTGGATAATCTGCTGGCGGGGCAAGAAGCCCAAGTGATTCGCCTGCATGGTCAGCGAAAAGACGCCGGAGATCAGCGCCTGCGAGGCGATGATGGTGGCGGCGGTCGCCAGTAAGACCAACGGATACAAAGCCCACGCTGGGGCCATCAGATAAAATGGATTATGTACAGCCTCAGGAGTGTGCAGCAACAATGCCCCTTGCCCCCAATAATTGAGCAACAAGCCCGGCAACACCAGCCAAAACCAAGCGAATTGAATCGGACGGCGGCCAAAGTGGCCCATGTCGGCATAGAGCGCTTCGCCTCCGGTCACCACCAGAAAGACAGTGCCTAGAATCAAAAAGCCGTACCAACCATTGCTGCGAAAGAAGTTGACGGCATACACCGGATTGACGGACCCCAGGACTTCGGGCGCCATTGCGATGTTGCGTAGCCCCAGGATGGCCAAGACAACAAACCACAGTAACATAATGGGCCCAAACACCCGTCCGATTTTGGCCGTCCCACGGCTCTGCACCACAAAGAGCGCCACGATGATCGTCAAGGCGACTGGGATCACATAGGGCGCCAACAGCGGGGTCGCGATCTGCAACCCTTCCACGGCGCTCAATACCGAAATCGCCGGGGTGATCACGCCATCCCCATACAAAAGGGCTGCCCCCAAAACGCCGAGCAAGACCAACCAGCGCTGGCGGTTCATCACCAACGGGCGAATGGGGGTGGCCAGGGCAGTCAAGGCCAAGATCCCGCCCTCCCCGCGGTTGTCGGCCCGCAGAATAAACGCAATATACTTGACGGTGATCACGATCAGCAACGACCAAAAGATCAACGAGAGGACACCGAAAATATTCAATGCGGAGAGGGCAATGGCATGGGGCCCATGAAAACTTTCGCGTAATGCATAGAGTGGTGATGTGCCAATATCTCCATACACCACCCCCAGGGCACTCAGAGCAGCCAGCCAAAGCTGACGCCCGCGGACGGTGCTCTGGTGTGGACGGCGGCTATGATGGTGTATTGTCGGCTTGGCTGGGATAAGTGGAGGCTCGGCAGCAGGGGTTTGTTCTTGTTCAGTTGTTGGTTGATCGGTACTCATAAATGATAGGCACACTTTGCTTGAAACACAGAAAGAACGAACGGACTACTCGTTGGGCTGACTCATCAGGAGGATGCTCAGCACAGGGCCTGCTCTGTAAGACTTTTTGAACAGCGAAAAAAGACCAGACTTTGAAAAGCAGCCTGGTCTGTAGGTATGCGCTTGTCTGATTTTAGGCACGCGTTGAAGCATGCGGAGCAAACATTCGCCACTACGGGGTGCTCTTTAGGGACGAATGATTCCCCACAGCCTGACGTCGACGAAGTTCAACATGGTGGAACACAAAGGTTGCAAACTTTACTGAATTCCTGCAGCCAGCACTTGGCGAATGGAGCAAATCAGCGCTTGGGGGCCATCCTCTTTCATGACATACCCTTGCACTAAATTTCCCAAACGAGGAGCGTGAAAGGCACGCCGGTCGTGTCCAGAGACAACTAACATCGGCAGACTGGGCTGCATTGTTTTCAGCTGAGTGATCAAGTCAAAACCACTCATCCGGGGCAAAGAGAGATCGACCAATACCAAATCTGGGTGGCAGGTAGGGATCTGATCTAATGCCTCTTCGCCGCAACTGGCTTCACCACATAACTCCAAGTCAGGCATACGAACAAATAACTGGGCGTAGGCCGCCCGCATCGCGGGGTGGTCCTCAACGACGTAAATCTTTTGGGGCATAGAATCACCAATTTCTCGACGACAGCACTTCTGCAAGCGTCTGCGCCGAACAATTCACTTTTCACTTGTAGGAAAGGGGAGAAGCCGTAGACTGCAATAGAGGATAGCAGAAGAAACTCTTAGCTGCATGACAATCAGCCTACAAGCGCCCTATGATCGCGCATCATCCGCTACGATTGGCCTGCACACAAGCCCGATAGAGGGCCAACGTCTCGGCCGCACAACGCTGCCAGGTAAATTGGCCAGCCCAGCGCAAGCCCCGTTCCCGCAGATCGGCCCGCAGCCCCGGCTCACGCAAAACCCGCTGGATGGCCTCAGCCCACGCTGCGTCATCGGTGGGGGGGATGGTCAGCGCGACGTCGCCCGCCACCTCGGGCAAGCTGCTGGTATTGCTGCAGACTACCGGCGTGCCGCAAGCCATGGCTTCCAAAACCGGAAAGCCAAATCCCTCGAACAAGCTGGGCATTAACACACAATCGGCCCCGCTGTAGAGCGCTACCAGATCGGCAAAGGGGACATGCCCGGCGAAGGTAACATCCTGCTCTAACCCAAGTTCGGCCACCTTGGCCCGGATCGGCTCAAAGAGCCAGCCTTCACCGCCGACGATCAACAGACGGTGCGGAAATCCGTGCGCTTTGAGCCGAGCAAGCGCACGCATGGCGGTGAGATGGTTTTTACGCGGCTCAAGTGTCCCTACCATTAATAGATAGGGGCGAGCACCGCTCTGATCACTATTCGGGCTGTATTGCCGGCTTACCTGCGCCACCACTGCAGGTGCCGCGGGGGCAAAGGCTGGGTCGATGCCCTCGTAAATGACCTGAACTTTCTCCGCCGGCGTACCATAGAGTTCAATCAGATCTCGTTTGGTCTGCTCGCTGACCGCGATGATGCGGTGAGCGGCGCGGACGAACCGGGGCAAGGCAGTGTGCAAGAATAATCGGTTGCGTTGCGTATGGTATTCGGGGTAGTGCTCGAAGATTAGATCATGCACAGTGAGCACAGTTGGACGGTGCAAATAGGGCAGCAGATGCTCGGTCGCGTGGTAGAGGTGGCTCGGCGGCAAGATGCGCTCATAGCGCGGCCAGCGCAGCCACTGCGTAGCCAGGGCACTCAAGCGCCAGGCCAATTGCCCCATGGTCACGGTACGCATGGGCATGCCATGCAAGGAGTCGGGTAGCCAGTGGTTGCTGTGCTGGTTGTAAAAGACCGTGAGATCCAACTCGTCGAGCGGATAGGTGCGTAAGTTTGCCACCAACCGTTCGCTATAGCGGCTTAACCCAGCTCGCTGATGGACCGCTGGACCGACATCAACCACAACGCGCAGTGCGCTCATCCCGCCGCCTCGGACAAAAGGGCTTGCACCCGGCTAACGATCATGGCCATGGCTACTTGATTTTTGCCACCTTCGGGAATGATCACATCGGCGTAGCGCTTACTGGGTTCGACAAATTCTAAATGCATGGGGCGCACAGTCTGCAGATATTGCGCCACAACCGAGTCGAGCGTACGCCCCCGTTCCTTCAAGTCGCGCTGCAAGCGACGAATAAAGCGCAGATCCGCATCGGCATCCACATAGATGCGCATATCCATCAGCTCGCGTAATGCCTGTTCAGCAAAGATGAGAATACCTTCCACCAGAATTACCCGCGCCGGCGCGACCCGATCCGTCTCGGCCAGCCGCGTATAGGTAGCAAAATCATAGCGCGGCACGTCGACTGTCTGTCCCTGACGCAGAGCCTGCAATTGCTCGATCAGCAAGCTCGTTTCCAAGCTGTTCGGATGATCATAATTGACCAATGGCCGAGCTGCTAGCGGCAAATGGCTCATATCACGATAGTAACTATCGTGCTGCAGATAGACGATGCGCTCTTTGCCCACTGCATTCTGAATATGCTGGCTGACCGTAGTTTTACCACTGCCGCTGCCACCAGCCACGCCGATCACAAAGGGAATCATGCAGCATCCCCCGCGTTGGCTGAGGTGAGGTCGTCTTGCAGCGCCCGCAGGGTCACGGCTTCATCACTCTGTAAGACCACCACCGAGCGATCTGGCGGCCAGGGAGCAATTTGAGCCACCAAAAAGGCCGGACGGAACCAGAAGCCAACCCCGCCAATGATGACTAACAACAACGCAACCCATAACAGCCAGACCCCGGGCAGGTAACGCGCCTCCACCACTAAACCGGGCAACAGATGAAAGTGCAAGGTAAAGTCAGCTTCGTCGAGGGTGATCACTTCGCTCAGTTGATGACCAATTTCTAGCCGAGTGGGGGGTTGTGTACTGCCTAACCGGTTGACCTCTAACAGAAAACTGGCACCGCTGGCCTCGGCCAGTTCATCACCCAGCCGTACGAGGCGTAATCCCAATGCGGCCTGAGGTAATAAAATCGACTCTTCGCTGCCGGGGCTAGGGAAGATCAAGCCCAAGCCCCCCACGGTTTCGGATTGGCCAGCCCGCGCCAGGGCCGGTTGCTCATCGGCGGTTGCGATGTACAGCCCGGGCAAGGTATCAGCGACTCGGACATCCACGCCAGCGATCCGCCCAGCTTGATCGGCCGCAGGGGCCAACACACCGGTGGCCTCGCCAACTGCCAATTGCAAGGCCGGTTCACCCGCGGCGCCCCGAGTTGGGATCTGGTACTCCAATGCCAGGGCGTGCGCTACGGATCGATACTGCTCGCCCGGAGCCAAAATCGGGACACTCACTTCCCAACCGCGGATCACAATGCCCCATACAACGCCAATCGCCAATAAGAGGCCCACCATCAAGAGCAACCGGACAACCGCCCAACGCAGATGACGGGTGGCCACATAGCGCACCTCGTTGATATTTTCGGGAGCTGGCTGCTCGGCCGATTCGTCAGCAGGCAGGGAGAATGCGCTAGATTTGACTTCATTAAATTGTTGTTTGGCCAGCTGGGGTTGCAACTGTTCAGCGATTGTGGCAACAGGGGCAGAGAGTGTACCTCGCCAGCGATAGAGATGGCGGGCAGTCGGTGCGGGCAGTGGTTCGCCGGCCGCTGCGATTGGCTGGGCCAACAAAGTGGTCAAATGGCGGTAGCGCAAAACCACCGCAGCTAATTCACCCAAATAGACGACCAATACCAGCGTGATCAACGCCAGCGCGACTTGCAACAAAACGCTGTGCAAGACATTAAAGAGCCCCAAACTGCGCAACAATTCACCAGCCCAGCCATAATCGGCGCTAGCCCCCACTAACCAGCGCGCAGAGGCGGTGGCGTCACCGCTCAGTTGGCCGGGTAATTGGGGCAACCCGACCGCGCTGAGCAGCAACAAACAGACCAATAAGCTACTCAAGATCAAAAGCCAGGGGCGGCGCAGAAGATGCCACAGCCCTTCCGCGGACATCAGCCAAGCCATTTGCGAATCTCTTCTCCTACATCGGCGAGCGAACCACGATATACCGTACAGGAGGGCAATGCTTCCAAGAAAGCCCGCCCATAATCGCGCGTCCAAACTCGATTATCCAAAACAACAACAACCCCGCGATCGCTCGCCCGGCGAATCAAGCGACCAAAACCCTGGCGGAAGCGCAGGACCGCGTCCGGCAAGGTGTAGGTCTGAAAGGCATCATCCAGATCCGCCGTGCGGGCAGAAACTAGCGGATCGCTCGGCACCGCAAAGGGCAACCGCAGGATCAGCAAACATTGTAATTCATCGCCCGGCAGGTCGATCCCTTCCCAAAAGCTGCGCGTCCCCAACAGGACCGCGCGTTCAGTTTGGCGGAATTCCCGCAACAGACGGTTGCGGCTGCCCATGCCATGTTGCAGCACCGTGATACCTGCTTGGTCCAACCGAGCGCGGATGGCTTCGGCGGTGGTGCGGAGCTGAGCATGGCTGGTGAAGAGCGCCAGGGTGCGCCCACCGGCCGCCAGCGCAGTATCGATAATGGCTTGCTCGGCAGCCACTTGATAGGCGGGATGATTGGGTGCGGGCAAGTTGGTGGGCAGCAGCAACAGGGTATTTGCACGATAATCAAATGGGCTGTCCACCAGTGAGGTTTTCGCTTCCCACAGGCCTAACCGCTCACGGATAAAGTCAAAGCCGGTGGCGGTGCGCAGCGTAGCACTGGTGAAGATGGCACTGCGCCGCCGCTGCACCAATCCTTCATCGATGACGGTGTTGACATAGAGCGGGGCCGCGGCCAAATTCACGGTTTCGCCATGCTCAGTCACTTCCAACCACTGCACCAATCCGCTCTGTCCGGCTGGCGCAAAGATGATCTGATCTAATTCGGTCAGCTGAGCTTGGAGTTCTTCAAACAGGCTGCGCAGTTCACCAAAGACGGTGGCCGTCGGTTCGGTGAGCCACCATTGCGCCTGCTCCAACTGCTCGACCACTTCACCCAGTTGCTCGACCAAGAAGCGCAGAGTGGTGCTGGCCTCCTCCCATTCAACTTCCAACTGACTCCATTGTGGCTGGCTGCGCAGTCGGCTATCCAAGGCCACGCGCTGCGCATAATTACTCTCACGGCGGGTTTTGTCTAAGGAACTGACCAATCGCTGCAAATGCTCGGCAAAATTGTGCAGTGCGCGACGCGTCGGCTCAACTTGCGCGCTGATCGTCTGCAGCTCGGCAATCAAGCCGAGTTGACCTTGCTGACGCGCCTGCACCACCAAGGCTGCGCCCAGATCCTCCTCACCGCTCAGACGAAGCAGCAACGTATGCAACCAACGCCACTCGATGCGGACAGTCAACTGGTCGGTGGCTACTTCTTCGAGATGGTGGGCCTCGTCGACGATCAAATGGTCATAAGCGGGCAAGACGCGGCCCCCCGCGGCCAAATCAGCCAGCAAGAGGGCATGATTGACCACCAGCAGATGAGCGCCCTCGGCTTGTGCCCGCGCCTGCAGGAAAAAGTCACCGCTCGGCAGCCCATATTGATCCAGCCGGATCTGTTCGCCACAGCGCTCTGGACTACAAACCGCGCCATCCGAACAAATCCGCAGCCACAAAAGCCGATCACTCGGCGAAGCGAGCAATAATTCACTCATATCGCCGGTGGTCGTCATGGTCAACCAGACCAACACCTTGGCCAAGAAGGTCAGCTCA
>CAZMRA010000202.1:0-9304 GCA_964568485.1 uncultured Caldilineaceae bacterium
ATCCGGGCCGGGAAACATGTTTGGGTGGAAAAGCCACTCACCTACAGCTATGAAGAAGCGGCTGGTTTGGCTGCTCTAGCCCAGCAACAAAATTGCGCCGTGGTGATTGGCAATCAATATCAATACCATCCGCTGGAGCGCCAATTGCAAGCGCTGGTGCAGAGCGAACGCTACGGCAAGGCCTTTCATGTCAGCTATTTGCACCACCGCTATCGACCGGAGATGCGCGCCTTTACTGGTGAATACCCCGCGTTGTGGGAACAAGGGGTGCACTCGCTCAACTCGATCTTGGCGATCCTCGGCAACCCCGATCTGCGCACGGTCTATGCGCTAGGCTTGCGGCCGCCCCATTCGCAATACAACAGTGACACAGTCACCAATGTGCTGACCGAGTTTGCCAATGGCGTCCAAGCGCACTTGCTGGTTACCTTTGACTCGCAGCGCAGCGATTGGTCGATCCGCGTGGAGTGTGAACAAGCTGCCCTCTTATTGCAGGCGGATGGCTGGGATCGCAGTGTGATCGAAGTGTTGGCCGGGGAGAAGGTCATCGAGCGGATTGGCCCAGCCGAGATCAACGATCCGCTGGCGCGTGACCCGCATGGCGCATTTTACGCAGCCATCACTACGGGGCAGAGCACCCCAACATCGATCGAAACCAACCTCAAAACCATCCAGTGGATTGATGCCGCGGTGCGTTCGTTGCGCAGCGGCGGCGTGATCCAGTGTTAGCAGCGATCTTAAATAGGATTTCCCATGGCTTACGATGTAATCAACTACAACGCTCGGCTTTGGATCACCAACAATGGTCGGTTGTTGGCCGGGTATGCCGCCAATGAATTACGCGGCTATGTCTTTCCGCTCTATACGCCGAATGGAGCGCTAGTTTTGCAGGAATGTCCGCCGGATCACCCGCATCATCAAGGGATTTGCACCGGTCTGGAGATTGATGGGCATGATCTCTGGAATGCTGGTTCGTTTGGCAAACCCCGGCACCGCCAAACCTTGCAGCCAAGCTTGAGCGAACTAGAGCCGGCGATCTCGTCCGATGGGGTGACGCTCCACCATGCGGTGCGTTGGGAGACAATTGAGGGTGAAGAACTGCTGCGCGAGACGCGTACAGTACGCATCCGCAGCGCGGCAGATTGCACGGTGGTTGAATGGCAATCCACCTTTGGCCATCCTGAAAAAGTTGTGAATCTGGGCCAAACCAAAGAATCGGGCATTGGTGTGCGGGTGCCACCCCACTGGGAAACGCGCTTTGGTGGGCAGATCCGCAACGCACAGGGGGATGTGGGCGAGCCCAATTGCTTCGACAAACTCTCCCCTTGGCTCAACGTCGAAGGGCGTGTGGTCGGTGAGACGAGCGCTGGTGTGCTCTTTGTGCCGGCGCCCGAGAGTGAACAATGCCTGTGGTTTACGCGCGATTATGGTCTGCATGTCTACAACCCAGCGCGCCATCACCCCTTCACCTTACAACGCGGCGAGCAGATCACCTGGAAGGTGAAGGTAGTCGCTTATGATGGTGCCCGCAGTGTAGAGACGCTTCACCAATTAGCCGCGAGTTAACTGTACTTCGGGACAGGCCTTCTCTGTCCTAATTTGTCTTCTCTTTTGGGCTAACTTAAGGTATCTTGTAGCAAGTTAGCTACAGTAGCAGCCAGGCTTTGATGAGAGGCCTGGCTGCTTGGATATTTCTCCAGTAAAGAGTGAGACTGATGAATCCGACATCTCCTGTTATTGATTACAGCCGCAAGTGGTATGTCATGGCTGCGGTAGCGATGAGCATCTTTTTGGCGACCATTGATGGCTCGATTGTCAATCTGGCCTTGCCCACTCTGGTGCGCGAATTAAACACCTCCTTTGCCGCGGTGCAATGGGTTGTCCTGTCTTATCTGTTGACTGTCACCACGCTCATGCTCGGCATCGGGCGTCTGGCCGACATCCGCGGCAAGAAGATGATCTATTTGCTCGGCTTTGTGGTATTTACCATCGGCTCGGTGCTTTGCGCCTTAGCGCCGACGGTTGGCTGGTTGATTGGCTTTCGGATTGTGCAGGCCGCAGGCGGCGCGATGGTGATGGCCCTGGGTGCGGCCATTGTCACCGAGGCCTTTCCCCCGCAAGAGCGCGGCAAGGCATTGGGCATCATCGGTTCGATGGTTTCGTTGGGCATTGTGACTGGGCCGCTGTTGGGCGGCGTGCTGATCGCTGTCCTCTCGTGGCACTGGATCTTTCTGGTCAACTTGCCGATCGGGATTGTGGGCACATGGATGGCTCAGCGCTTTGTGCCCGACATTCAGCCAGCTGGCGGCCAGCGCTTTGACTTTGCTGGTGCCTCGACCCTCTTTATCAGCTTGATGGGGCTATTGCTCGGCTTGACCATCGCCCAGGAAGCGGGATTTACCAATCCCACCTCATTGGCGCTCTTTGTCGTCTGGATTGTGTTCTTGCTGCTCTTTATCCGCATTGAATTGCGCAGCAGCGAGCCGATGATCGATCTGCGGCTCTTCCGCAATCGCATCTTTCGGGTCAATCTCGGTACCGGTTTTCTGACCTTCTTAGCCATCTCCGGGACCATGATTTTGATGCCCTTCTATTTGGAGAACATGCTGGGTTATCCGATCCAGCTGATCGGCCCCTTGCAGGCTGCAGTGCCCGTGATGCTGGGGATCTTGGCGCCAGTGTCGGGCATCTTGTCGGATCGCTATGGCTCGCGGCGAATCACCGTGTTGGGGCTGCTGGTGCTGGTCATTGCTTATGTGATCCTCTCCACCTTGAGTACGGAGACGACGACCCTCGGCTATATTTTGCGGATGTTGCCGCTGGGGCTAGGCATGGGCATCTTTCAATCGCCCAACAACAGTGCGGTCATGGGTGCGGTGCCGCGTGAACGGTTGGGGATCGCTTCGGGGCTGCTCTCCATGACACGTACGCTAGGCCAGACCGTTGGGATTGCTGTGCTAGGGACGATCTGGGCCGGGCAAGTAGCGGCGCGCTCAGGAGAAAGTGTCAGCGGTGGTGCTACCAATGCCTCGGCGGTGGTGCAAGTGGCCGCGATGCGCGACACCATCTGGCTGGTCGTCGGGCTGCTGGCGATCGCCTTGGCCATTGCCGTCTGGGCCTGGTGGCAAGAGAGCCACTCAGACCCAGCAGAAGGGGAAAATCGATTAAGTCCATAAGGGCAGTGCAGGTGATTTCTACAACACATAAAGGAGTAAATCAAAAGGCTCGCAGACATTAGTCCACGAGCCTTTTGATTTACTTGTGCCTATTCATGGTCGGCTACTGGCTGATGAAGGGCAGGAAGAGTTGGTAATTGCCCTTGCCCGGCTGATTAGGTGTTGGATCGGGGGCTTGTATCGTCACCTGTAGCGCACTGGGCGCCTGATCGGCATAGTACGGATCGTCACTCTGCACCGTATGCATCACTTGCCCAGCGCCCACACTGAGCGCGGTGAGGGTGACGGTCTGGGGTTGATACCAGTTGTCGGGTGTGAAGCGTAGGCAGGCCATGGTGGGATCACTCGGCTCACAACTTTGGTTGACACGCAAGGATGCAGGCACGCTGAGTTCGATCACCACCGGTGCCGTGGGTTGGCTGGTCAATTGCACTTGATAGGTTGCGGTCTGATCGACGGTAAGGGTGAGCGTGGTGGACGTGAGAAGAATCCCCGCCTGGTCATCATCCACGACCGTGATCACTAAGGTCTGCGCGGGCAGGGCGGCATAGGCCGGGTCCGCGCTCTGAATGGTGTGGGTGAGCGACACGGTATAGGACTCGCCCTGATCAATGGCGTTGTCAATCGCACTTAACGCGACCGTCTGTGGTTGTTGCCAGTTATCAGCGGTGAAGGTCAGCGTTACTGGGGAGACGCTGAGGTACTGCTCATCCGTCGTGAGATGGACGGCCACTGGGCTGCTCGGTGCGGTGGCCAAACGAACGGTATAGTTCAGGGTGGCGCTGTTCACATTCGCTGCTTGGGCGGCTGTTTCATTCAGCAGCAAGGCTGAGGGCAATTCAAAGTGTAAGGCTGCTTGACTGTTGGTGATGGTGCAGGTACCGCCGCTGCCATCAACCGTCACCGTAATTTGACCATTGACCAAGGTACAAATGCCATCCGTACCGACAGCGGTATAACCTGCCGGGCCATGTTCGCTGACGACGTAGCTCCCAACCTCCAGGGCAACAGTTTCACCATGGGCAATCGGCGTTGGATCGTCAGCCAGGGTAAAGTTCCAGTCGCTCGGTTGGGCTGTGCCATCAAGCACCTGCTTCATAAAGGTGACGACCGCGGTGTTACGGGTATTGGTGATGGTGCAGGTGCCACCAGCCTTGGTAACGGTCAGCTCAAACTGGCCGTTGACCAGGGCACACACCCCGCTCGCACTGGTTAGCGTGTATTCCGCTGGGCCGATTTCCTCGATCAGATAGTTGCCCGTATCCAGCGTGATCGTCTGGTTGGTGCTGATGGTTGTTGGCAGGTTGGCGCCAGCCGGTCCACTCGTAGCGCTGAAGGTCCAATCTGCTGGGCTGGCGCTGCCACCGATCACCTGCTTGATCAAAGTGACAGTTCCCGTATTGCGGGTGTTGGTGATGGTGCAGGTGCCATCAGCGTTGGTGACGGTCAACTCAATCTGACCATTGACTAGGGCACACACGCCACTCGCTCCGGTCAGCGTGTACTCTGCTGGTCCGCTTTCGCTGATCAGGTAGCTGCCCACGGTCAAAGTGACGGTTTCACCATGGGCAATCGGCGTGGGATTGCTATCCATTGTAAAGGACCAATCCCCCGGACTGGCTGCACCGCCAACCACTTGCTTCATGAAAGTGACCGGCCCGGTATTGCGGGTGTTGGTGATGATACAGGTGCCACCTGCAGGTATTACCGTCAATTCGAGCTGTCCGTTGTTCAGCGCGCAGGCGCCGCTGGCTCCGGTTAGGATATAGTCCGCCGGGCCAACTTCGCTCACCAGATAGCTCCCCACGGTCAAGGTAACAGTTTCGCCATGGGCAATTGCCCCAGGTTCTCCAGCGATAGTGAACTGCCACTCACTGGGATCAGCCGAGCCCACAGCCACCTGTTTGCTGAAGGTGATTGGCGCGCGGTCAACTTCATAGGCGCCGATGTCACAGCGTTGGCCTTGTGGACGAGCAACACCGCGTTGATCGAGGTTATTGGTCAAGTCGGCGCAGATGGTGTTATCGGCGGCATCAATCGCCGGGCTATTCGGCCGCAGGGCATGGGTAAAGGTGGGCCCGTCATTGTCTTGCAGTGGGCCGAGCTGCGGATCCACGCCGATAATGTTGCCATCGGTGTCGCCGGTCAATCCGCAAGCATTAGCAGCATCTGCGATTAGCGAATGGCTGAAGGCGCTATTGCCTGCGATAAGTACACAGTCACCAGTGCTGGAGTTGCCGGCAATGATGGTGTTACGCACCGTGAGCGTGCTATCGCTGTTAGCATTATAGATGCCAGCACCACCGCCAGGGGTAAAGAGCGAACCATAGGCGCTGTTGTAGCTAATGGTGCTGTTGGTCACGGTCAGGTAGCCACTGTTATAGACGCCACCACCATAGCCACCATTATCGAGGGACCCAGAGAGGGACCCAGAGGCAGTATTGTAGCTGATGGTGTTGTTGGTCACAGTCAGATGACCCGTATTATAGATGCCGCCACCATAGCCCACGACAATGAAACCTGCATGAGCGTTGTTGTGAGCGATGGTACTGCTCCTCGCGGTTGCGTGTCCGGTATTGTAGATAGCCCCCCCAGAGCTGCTCTCAGTGCCAAATACATAGTTCCCGTTGAAGGTGCTGTTGGTCACGGTCAGGTAGCCACTGTTAGTGATGCCCCCGCCAGAACCGTTGCCCGTGGTATTACTATTAGCGTTGTTGGCATTGAAGGTGGTGTTTGTCACAGTCACGTGTTCCGAATTAAAGACAGCCCCCCCAGAGCTACCGAGTCCACCAGCAGCACTATTGGCGTTGAAGGTGCTGTGGAACACGGTCAAGTGACCAATATTATAGATGGCACCACCTGACGCATTGCCCTCGCTGTTGGCAGTATTGTAGCTGATGGTGCTGTGGGTGATAGTCAGCTGGCCAATATTATAGATACCACCACCGGCACCAACTCCTAGAGGAGAACCATCGGCCTTGTTGCTGCTAATGGTACTGTCAAGTAAGTTGAGCATGCCCTGGTTGCGGATGCCAGCTCCGTTATTGATATTCCCGCGCGTGATTGTGATCGCCTGCATTGTGACAACCGTGGCAGCGCGAATCTCAAAGGGGCGTACATCGGGTAGGTTTTTTCCATCGACAGTGTGAGTGGCGCCAACCAAGCGTAGGCTGACGCCGTCCGTATTGTTTTCGATGGGCATGCTTGAGGCGGTGAGGTCGATATTGCTCACCAGCTCGATCACTCGCTCGCCTGGGGTGGTTGCTATATTGAAACAATGAATCGCATTATTCAGCTGAGCCTCGTTAGCCACGGTCATCGTTAGTTCACAGTCGATCTGGCTGAGCGGTGCAGCTTGGGCTGGCGCGGGCATGAGCATCAATCCGGTTAGTAGCAGGAGCATGAGCCAGAGGAACTGATAAAGGAAGTTGGTTTGTCGTTGACAATATTTAGGCATGATCCCTCCTTGTCTGGGTAGTGACCCAACAATGTGTAATTGATATGATTGTGTCCTAAACAAGACGGAGACGGATGGGGTGTTCTAAGCAGACTGAACAGGACCGCTTACTTCTATAATCGCCGTGCGCCGCCATATCCTTCGCACTGGGGCGATTTTAGTCTAATTGATAATAAATTTCGTATAGCAAAGAAGAGTGGAGAGATGATTGTTTCTAGCTGCTAAGCGGTCAGTCAATGCGAGGCCACTCAGTGAAGAATGGGGGGAATTAGCGGTAGACCTAAAAAGTGCACACAAATAGAGGGATTCTAGGAGCTGCCTACAGCATAAACGGAGATTTACTGAATTGCTACTCGGATAGTGGTGATTCAGTGAATGAGCGCGCTGTTGCTCAGCTTGCTGGTGCGTGTTTTGTGGCTTTTGCGTGCGGTCGCCGAGTGACTAGATCAAAGCGATCTTCGCAGCCGAGGACATGCACTTTCACATCATGGATGCTGACAACGCCTTCGATATTGTCTTCAGAGAGGCTCGAATAGGAGATGTCCGAGCCGTCGAGCACATAAACAGCACCGGGACCGATCACTTGAAATTGCTCGCCCTGCCGAACGAGAATCGCCGTTCCCTCATCGATGCCTAGGCCTAGATTCCGGGGATTCTGCGCAACTGCCCCCAGCAAGCGTCCCATCCGGCCCCGCTCGGCGAAATGGGAATCAATCACCACGCCTTCTAGCAGACCCAAGCCAGGCGCCATGGAGAGGGTCGAAATGCGGTTGGATTCATCGCTCGGCCCGCCGATGATCATGGTGGTGGGCATGGCCGCCGCGCCAGCCGAGGTACCAGCGATCAACGCACCTTCGAGATAAGCCGTAAAGAGCTCGCGATACACCAGCGAATCTCCAACTTGGCTGGTGATGCGCAACTGATCGCCACCGGTAAAAAAGATCGTCCCTGCCTTTGCCACCTTGTCGCCGTTCTCTTTGGCTTGGGCTGTATCGCGGTCGGGGATCTCGAGCACCTCAATTTGCCGGAGCCCAAGATCTTTGAAGATCGAGATGTATTCAGTTGGGTCACTTTCATAGGAGGCCGCTGTGACAATCAGGATCGATTTCTGTTTTTGCAGCGCTTCTTTGGCTACTACCTCAAGCACTTGGTGATCGCGATCACCCTTCTCGGCACCGCCGATGATCATCAACTTCCCTTTGGGCTTTTTGTGCATATAGGCTCCAACTTCTGTAGACACTTGTGATTTGTGATTGTTCAACATCTACTCGCACTCAGCAAGCAGCAGGCCTATGACCATCAGGACAAAGGCCTACTGCTTAGAACATTCCCCACACGCTAATTGTTCTTTTTGGTGCCGGTTAGCACCGAAATACCGTGTGGGGCGGGAAAGTTATTGGGCCCTCGATGCTGGGCTGCCATCGGCTCCGGTGCGAGTGGATTGGTGCAGCTCTGATCATCTCGCAATGAATTGGCAAGGGAGTAGAGCGCCGTAAGTCCACTTTCCGGCTCGTCACAAATCAAGATGAATCGCTCCCCAGGTCGGACTTGGCGCCAAGCTTGGGCGATTGCTTCATGCTCGCTATTGGCGATTTCACAGGGCACATCTGGGGGAAGATGGCGCTGAATCAAGGCCGGTACTTCGTTGACATTCCGCCCGCGCCGGTCCGCCGCATCAAACAGCACATACGCATCGATGTACGGCAGGGTGGCCATGCTGCTTTCGACTAGGTTTTCGTCGCGCCGGTCGCCGGGAAGCGTCAGGGCCATGACGGTGCGCCGCGGCTCTAGCGCCTGCACGGCCTGGCCAAGCGCCTCCAGTGCCGCGCGATTATGGCCATAATCGACGATCACCTCGACGCCATTGAGCTCCAGGCGATTGAAGCGGCCAGGAACGGTCTCGGTATCGGTTTGGAAGGTTGCCAATCCGCGCACAATCATGGCGGGGTTGAGGCCGGCTGCCCAAGCTGCCGCGGTCGCGGCTAGTGCATTCATCACCTGGAAGTCGATCTTCCCCTCCAATGTAAAGGGAACTCGTCCCAGCTCCACCAGCTCGATCCGCTGTTGACCGGTCGCCAGTACGATCATTTCATCTGCCAAAAAGACACCCGATTCACCCTCGGCCAAGTGGGCAGCCATCACATGATTCTCGGCGCTGCGGCTGAAATAAATGATGCGCCCCTCGCAGGCCGAGGCCATTTCCGCCACCAACGGATCTTCGGCGTTGAGTACCGCGGTGCCGTTGCGGCTGACTGCTTCCACCACCACTTGCTTGACCCGCGCCAGCTCATCGAGCGTTTCAATGCTGCCGATACCCAAATGATCCGCCGTGACATTGGTGACGACAGCCACCAGGCACTCATCAAAAGCCAGACCTTCACGCAGGATACCGCCGCGTGCCGTCTCGAGGACCGCCACCTCCACATGGGGATGGAGCAGCACGGCCTGGGCGCTCTTCGGGCCGGAGCAGTCACCACTGATGATGCGCTCTTGGTTGATGTAGACTCCGGTGGTCGAGGTCATGCCGACCACCCAGCGCGCGGTTTCGTACATGTGGGCGATGAGGCGCGTGACGGTCGTCTTGCCATTGGTGCCGGTGACCGCGATGATCGGAATGCGCGATTCACTGTTGCCTGGGTAGAGCATCTCCACGATTGGCACGCCTACATTG
>CAZMRA010000203.1:0-9266 GCA_964568485.1 uncultured Caldilineaceae bacterium
CGCCCGTCGGCCCGACGATGGCGATGGTCTCCCCGGGCTCGGCCACCCAGTTGATGCCGCGCAAGACCGGGACTCGCTCATCGTAGCCAGCTTGCACATCCTGATAAACCACGCGGCCTTGAATCGAGGGCATGGGCTGGGCGTTAAGCTTCTCGGTGACATCGGGGCGTTCATCGATCAAGTCGAAGATGCGCTCGGCGCCAGCGATCGCGCTCTGAATATTGGCCCACATCATGCTGATCTGCTGGATAGGGAAGTTGAAGCGCTGCACATAGCCGATGAAGGTGACGATCAAGCCGAGCGACACGGCTTCCCCGCCCAGTGACAATCCGCGCAATAAGAAAACACCACCGATGCCCGCCACCAATGCGATAGCAAGGTAGCCCAACGCTTCGAGCGTGGGGTTGAGCGCCGACGTATAGGCAACGGCCTTGATGTTGGCATCGCGATTGGCGGCGTTGCTCTGCCGGAAGGCTTCAATGTTCGAAGACTCGCGGCTGAAGGCTTGCACCTCGCGCACGCCCGCAATGCCCTCTTCCAATTCAGCGTTGACATCCCCGATCTTTTGGCGAGTGACGCGGAAGGCCCGGCGCGCTTGTTCGCTAAACCAGACGGTCGCAATCACCATCAGGGGCACCACTGCTAGGCTGATCAAACCATAGAGCCAGTTTGCAGACAACATGCGATAGGCCAGCCAAACAATCACCACGCTGCTGCTGAGGACTTGCACCAACGCAAAGCCAATCGCTTGCTGGATCGTGCTGGTGTCGTTGGTGATGCGGCTCATCAACTGACCGGTCTCGTTTTGGCTGTAAAAACGTAATGAGAGCGAATGCAGATGATCAAACAGTTGGACTTGAATCTGCCGCAAGACGTTTTGGCCGGTCCAGCCCATAATAAAGAACATCAAGCCACCGGTGATGGCCCCAACCACAAAGAGTCCCACCAGTTCGAGTGACAAGCGCAGCAATCCCTGTAAGCGCTCTTCGGTGCTAGCCGTAGCAGAAAAAGTGGAGTCATACCAACAGCCAGCCTCTATGCTCTCCCCGGCAGACACTGTGGCAGTGGTCACATTCGGCGCCAAGTAACAATCTACTGCTTGGCCAATCAAGGCAGGAGTTCGTACCTGCACCCAGGAATTGAGCAACAACACCGCCAAGGCTACCAACAACAATGGCCAATAAGGCCGGAAATAACTCCCCAACCGGCGCAGCGTACTGCCCACACTGCGCGGCTTGGTTGTCTCCTGCTTTAACATGTTCATTGGGCCACCCATCATAGGGCACCTCCTTGTGTCAATTCATATTGGGAGCGATCTACCGACGCAGAATATGCGTCTATCGTCCCTCCTCTAGGGTCAGATTCTCTGCTGAAGGCGCTGATTGGCTCACGGACGCATCTTCCACCAATTGACTGCGATAGATTTCGGCATAGAGTTCGCTCGTTTCCATCAGCTCATCATGGCGGCCACGGGCTACAATTTTCCCTTGATCCAGCACCAAAATTTGGTCCGCATTCACCACGGTGCTGATGCGCTGGGCGATGACAAAACTGGTGCGCCCTTCCATCAATCGATCCAGCGCCTGTTGGATCTGCACCTCGGTGTTGACATCGACACTGCTGGTCGAATCATCCAAGATCAGGATACGCGGATCCAGCAGCAAGGCCCGCGCAATGGCGACGCGCTGCTTCTGACCGCCGCTGAGTGTGGTGCCACGCTCGCCCACTGGGGTATCGTACCCAGCCGGGAAACTGGTGATAAAGTCGTGAGCTGCGGCGGCTTTGGCGGCTGCGATGATCTCCGCTTCGCTGGCATCCGGCCGCCCAAAGGCGATATTCTCACGAATGGTGCCGGTAAAGAGATTGGTCTCTTGCAGCACAATGCCGATCTGACGTCGCAGTGACTCCATCTGCACGTCGCGCACATCATGGCCGTCGATCAGCACTTGCCCTTCGCTCACATCATAAAAGCGAGGGATTAAGTTGATGATCGTGGTTTTGCCGCTGCCCGTTGCCCCTAACAAGGCCACGGTCTCGCCGGGTTTGGCGACAAAATCCACCTGGTTCAACACAGGATCGCCACTGCCGAAATAGCGGAAAGTCACTTGTTTGAAGGCAACTTCACCTGTAATCGGCGGCAAGGGCACTGCATTGGGCTTGTCGGAGACATCGCTCTCGGCATCCAAAATCTCGAAGATGCGGGTGGCACTCGCCGCGGCTTGGCTCATCTGCGAGATAATGAATCCAAGTTGCCCCAGCGGGAAGAAGACATATACCAGGTAGAGGCTAAACAATTGCCACTCGCCTACGGACAATGATTCTTGCACCACCTGCCGCCCGCCGAAGTAGATGATCGCAGACTGGCCCAAGTTGGAGAGCAGGAAGATCAGCGGGAAGAGAAAGCTAAAGATGCGCGCCAATGTAATCTGCTGCTTGAGGAGCGCATCCGCGGCGGTGCGGAAGCGAGTCGATTCTTCGGGCTCACGTGCAAAGGCCTTGACCACTTTGATCCCAGCCAGGTTCTCTTGCAGGACTGTGTTGAGGGCCGAAAGCCGCGCCTGCACCGCAATAAACAGCGGCTGGCTGATCGCGCCGAAGACCATAAAGAGGATGACGGCAAAGGGCAGGATCGGCGCAATCGTCAAGGTCAGCCGCCAGTTGGTGATCACCAACATGGTCAGTGCGCCAATCAGCAAGATCAGCGATTGCACGCTCATCAGCAAGCCCTGCCCCACAAAGAGCCGCAATTTTTCCACGTCGTCGGTGGCGCGGATCATCAATTGACCAGTCTGATTCTGGTCATGGTAGCTAAAGGAGAGGCGTTGAATTTTGGCAAACAATTCGTTGCGGAAGTCAAAGGCGATGCTTTGGCCTAGCGTTTCCGACATAAAGGCTTGGGTGAAGGCGAAGAGCCCGCGGATCACCGCAAAGAGTAAGGTCAGGCCGGCCGCCCAATAGAGCGCCCGTTCCCCAGCCAAGCGAGCAACATCTCCCCCGCCACTCTGCACAGCGGCGTAACTCTCGGTGATCGCATTGAGCATGCGCTCGATCATGATGGGCACCGACAGCTGGGCGCCGATGCTCACAATCAGTGCGGCGCAGACCGTGAGGAAGATGCGGCGATAATTCCCTAAATAGCGAATGGCTCGTCCCAGATCGCGAAAATTGATGCCGGGTGGAGCACCGCTTGTACTTCTCTGTGCCAAGAGACACCTCCTTGGTAACTATCCGTCTGTTCTGCCCGACGCACTGAGGGGTGTTCACGCCGCGCATCGACCAATTGCAGACAGGACTTAACGATTGTTGCGCTTACTTTGCGCAAACACGGGCTGAATGTCTACGTTGTAAAACCTCTATCATCCTGGGGGGGCTGGGCAGTCGACCATGACCTGTCCATGCCGAAGAATCGAGTGGTGGAGACGCTGAAGCAATTCTCGTAAGTTGGCGATCTCCTCAGGGTTAAGATCGGCGGTCAATTTGTTGAGAAACTGCAAATGTTCTGCGGCTGTCGCTTGTACCAGCGCTCGTCCAGCGTCAGAAAGACAAATGCGAAACTGACGTTTATCTTGTGGGTCAATATCGCGCTCGATCAATCCCTGCTCTTCGAGCGAGCGTAAATGGCTGCTGATGGTATTTTTGCTAACACGCTGAAAATGGCTCAATTGCGTAGGGCGTACCGAATAGTTGCCCAGCTTTTCAGCCCGCCATAAACGCAACAAAAGGCTCCAACGCGCACCGGTTAGTTGCACATGACTCAGCTGCTCATCTACCACGGTTTCGTAGGTGTTGGCAAGCAGATGGATCATGCGTACCAGATCTACGCCATAGAAGGTGTCATTGGCTGACTCATAGGGAGAGCATTCAGCCGAACGGGGAGCAATAGGGGTGATCAATTCACCAAAATTCGTCATACATCGAATTATACGCCTCCGTACAATTCCTTGTCAACTAGACATTTGGGTAGGTAGGGCATCGTACTGGCCTACTTTTCTCTTGATTCTCAATACAAAAACTGGTCAAGCAGCCAGGGTCCGACCTAGCCAGTTGGCTGTTGTGCTTCCTCTTACAGGGATCTACAGTGCTAATGAACAACGATTGCAATCTCTCTGTGAAGCTTTTCTCTGTGCTCTTGTTCTAAGGACAAGAGCCACGACCACTATCATGTAGATGTATTGTGAGTGATGGAACAAGGGACAATAACAATGACCACACAAACAACGAAGATTGTGGTTCCATTAGATGGTTCACCCCTAGCGGAGCAAGTGCTCCGCCATTTGCCACAACTTGCCTCGCCAGCCCAAACCGAAATTATCTTGGTCCACGTGAGCGAGGCCTGGCGCTATGCAACCACAGCGAGCGAGTTTGCGATGCCGGTTGGCATCTATCCTTATGTACAGGCCAGTATGGAGGCCTATATCGAGGAGCAACGAACGAAGCTCCAAGAGCAGGGGTATCAGGTTTCTCCTCAAATCCGTTTGGGCTTGGCAGCGGAGGGCATTCTGGAAGCCGCGGATGCAACCCAGGCCGATTACATTGCAATGACCACGCATGGACGCTCGGGATTCGCCCGCTGGGCCATTGGGAGCGTGGCGGAACGTGTGCTCCAAAATTCAACAATCCCCATCTTCTTAACGCGAGGTGACCAAGCAGCCCCGACCAGCCTAGTCCAGCAAATCTTGGTCCCGTTGGATGGCTCAGCGTTGGCAGAACGGGCGCTCCCAGAAGCACAGCGATTGGCCAGCATCAACAATGCTCAGATCCTGCTTGTGCGCGTGCTCCAAGCGCTCGATGAAGAGAGCAAGAGGATCTTGTTTGCTAGCCCAGCGATCGCAAACGATGCGTTAGAACGAGAGCGTTCAGCAGCCGAACAGTACTTACAAGGGATCGCCACCCGCTTACAAGCCAGTGGTGTAGTCGCCGAGTGTGAGGTACGCTTTGGAGATCCGGTTCCTACCATTTTGCAAGTGGCTGATGAAAAGCAGGTTAGCTTGATTGTGATGACAACTCACGGCCATACTGCAATCAAACAATGGTTTTATGGCAGCGTCGCCAATAAGATTTTGCGTGGCGCGCAATGCCCCATATTGATGGTGCGCAATTTAAATACACCCAAAGGGCATACAGACGACGAAATCGCCACGCCGGTAACCCAGGTACTAAATCCATTGCTCGGGCAAGCTTAGTCTCCACTTGCAGCTGACTACAATGCCCGAATCTGATTCGCTAAAGGTGGCGCACGTTTCACAAGAAAACTGAGTAAACAACTGACCAATCGTCAAAAGCTTGTAGGCTACTTCCTGGAGATGTGAAGTCTACAGGAAACTCTACTCCCCCAATTCGTGCGCCACTTTCTCCTGATGCTGCTCCTGACACGCTGGTGATAAAGTGCTGCGTCCTGCGTAGTTCGCTCATCACCCACCTTGCTTGCACTGCGCTAAGGCTTCATAGTAGACTCCTTATACACTCCTACCAGAAAGGGCGAAGCATATGCAACTCTCGGCGATCCAACAGTATTTAGCTACCCATGATCTTGATGGCTGGTTGCTTTATTTCTTTCAGAATAATAACCCGATTGCGCTTTCGGTGGCTGGACTCAAGAATGGCGGCACACGGCGTTGGTTTTTGTGGATTCCCGCTCAGGGCCAACCCCAATGGCTTATCCACGCGATCGAAGGGACAACCTTCACCCACATCAACCCAGACTTGCGCGGGCCGATTCACCAATACACAGGCTGGCGTGATCTCGCCCAGCAATTGGGCAAAATTGTGGCCGCGCCATCGGGACGTGCCCCACGGATCGCGATGGAATATAGTGCCGACAACGCCATCCCCTACGTCAGTCGCGTGGATGGGGGCACGCTGGAATTGGTACGCAGCGCCACCCGCGCCGAGATTGTCAGCAGCGCCGACTTGACCCAACTGGCGCTGGCCGTGCTCACGCCCGAGCAAATTGCGGCCCACCGGGCGGCGGCCAATCTATGCCTTACCATCAAAGACACCGCCTATGGCTTTATCATCGAACGACTACGCGCAAACACCCCGACGACGGAATGGGATGTGCACGAATTGATCGTGGCCGAAAGCGTGCGGCACGGCATGGATCCCGAATTTACGCCGATTGTGGCGGTCAATCGCAACGCCGCCGATCCTCACTACGTGCCCACCGCGGTGCGCCACAGCTTCATCCAGCGTGGTGATGTGGTACTGATCGACTATTGGAGCCGCGTCGGCCGGGATCCATATGGCTGTCTGGCCGACATTACCTGGACAGCCTATTGTGGCGAAGAGACCCCGCCCCGTGTGGAAGAAATTTTCCAGATCGTCGCCCGAGCCCGCGACACGGCGGTGGCGTTGATCCAAAGCCGCTTGGATGCAGGCCAATCCGTCGCCGGCTACGAAGTGGATGATGCCTGCCGCCAGGTGATCGAGGCTGCGGGCTATGGTCGCTACTTTTTCCACCGCACCGGCCACAGCCTCGGCTGGCTAGATCACTTTTTGGGCGTCAACATCGACAATCTGGAAACGCAAGATCGACGCAGCCTGCTCCCGGGCGTGCTCTTTACCATTGAACCGGGGATCTACATCAGCGATTTTAATTTTGATAACAGCCCGCAGGCGAAGGGGTTGGGCATCCGCAGTGAGATCAACTGTTTGATGCACGCCGATCGCGTGGAGATCACGACCTTGCCCGTGCAGACGCATGTGCAAGCGCTGTTGGCCCTGTAAATTCACCTAATTACCAAAACAAGCAAAGAGAACGAAACGACACCACCCATGCAAACTGCTACGCCGCAACAACTCCGCATGATCTGGCCCGCAGAGCAGCTCGCCGCCCCGCCGCCGATACAATTACACCCGGACTATCTGCTCCGCACCTACCAACCGGGTGACGAAGTGGCTTGGTTTCAACTGATGGACAAGGCTGGGTTTACCGGCTGGGATCAGGCTCGATTGGAGCCGCTCTTGGCGGCTGTCTTGCCGGATGGTTGGTTTCTGGTGTTTGAGCGGGCCAGCAATCAACTGGTGGCCACTACGATGGCCATGCATCACCCGCATCCATTGCATCCCTTCGGTGGCGAACTCAGTTGGGTCGCGGCGGATCCAGCCCACGCGGGCAAAGGCCTAGGCTGGACAGTTTGCGCGGCAGTAACGGGGCGCTTCATCAGCGCGGGTTATCGCAATATCTATCTCTTAACCGATGATTTTCGGCTGCCCGCGCTGCGCATCTACCTCAAGCTGGGCTATCTACCAATGCTCTATGCGCCAGATATGGCCGGACGTTGGCAGCAAATCTGCGCGCAGCTCGGGTGGCCATTCACACCAGAGCAATGGCCACAACCGGCTGCGATCTAAGCTCGCTTGTTACAGCGATGTGGATTCAGAGGAAGTAGGAGATTCAGAAAGTTCGGCCAGGGCTGAGCGCGCGGCAGCCAATTCTTGCTCAAGTTGGGCAATTCGCTCGCTCAGGGTGCGCCGCTGCTCCTCAATGGTGAGGTCAGCCGCTGGTGCCGGTTCGTCATCCCCCTGCAATTGGCTATCACTGCGAATGGCCAACAGATGCACGCCCCACAGCAGCGCGGCTATCAAGCTGCGGGCTAGATCGCTGATCGTCGCTGCCGAGAAGAGATCTGCATTCGGGTCGCCCAGGAGCAATAGCAGCAAGCGATAAACCACCTGCGCCAAGTGAAAGAGAATCAACAAAGCACCGACCAGCGCCACCCCGTAGAGATAGACGCGGCGCGGCAAGGAAGCCCGTTCTTGCACACCACTGGCGTCGGTGCGCTGCGCGATCGCCTGGGCCGTGCGCCAGTGGAGCCACCAAATGGGTGTGCCGACGATCACCAAGCTGAGGCCGGTTGCTAACGGCTCCACCCAAAAGCCACCTTCGCTGACCAAGAAGCGATCCAATAGGGTTTGGAGAATACCCACGGCCCCAACCCACAAGAGGCCCAGGCCAATGGCCGCGACGATGTAATAATAGAGCCGGCGAACGGTCGCTCCCTCGGAGGTTTCGCCATATTGACCGGCTTCTTGCCGCAAAAAGCGCCAATACCAAATCCAAGCCACCAACCCCACGGGCAAATAGGGGAAAGATTCAGCCAAGCGATCAGGCACGTCGGCCCAGGTCAGCAGATCACTCCCCAGCACCAGCAGCAAGAAGACACGCAAGGCAATCGCGGCCGGGATCACCGTAGCCAACGCACTGATGACGACCGCTACATAGAGGTAGACACGACGAAGGGTGGCGGTTGCCTCAGCAGGAAAGCGCTCGGTGGTGGTGCGCCAACGCTGCCAGTTGATATTGGCCAGCAAGGCCCCCACCAGCGTCAACGAAATCCCTTCAGCTAGTTGGTAGCGCATCCAGCCAAAACCAGCGGTGGTTTCCCAGGCAGTTGAGCCAATCACAACTTGCCAGGCCGCATTCAGCAGGTTATAGCCACCCTGCAAAAGCAGAACCAAGCCCGCGATCCCTGCGGCGGCTTGATAGAGGCGGCGCCACGTGCCCGCCAATCCTTGCTCGCGGCCGTAATCGCCATCACTTAAAAGCGTCCGATGCCAATAGAGCTGCAAGAGAGCGGCAAGCACAATCATGACCAACGAATGGAGCCAGCCACTCGGCCAGAGCGGATTGGCCCGTAATGCTTCGCCCAGGGCTAAATTGGCCAGCCCGTCGATCAACCAAGCGGCATTGGTCAATGCATAGATCAAAGAGACCGCCGAGGCTAGATACAAAAAGAGCTTGCGCAGCCCTGCCCCGCGCTCGCCGGGTTCGTCACGCCGCCGTTGCATATATCCCCAGTGCAAGAGGAAAATCGGCGTCGCGACCAGCAAAAAGCCCCCATTTTGGGCAATGATCTGTCGAGTATAATCGGCATCCATGAAGGTCGCCTGGCCGGGCGCATCCAGCCAAATCTCGAACAGATAGCGCAACAGACTATCGAGCCCACCCAAAAGGATCAGGAAACTGATGAAGGAGACGATATAAAAGTAGAGGCGGCGAATGGTTGCCAATCGATTGGGGCGCTCGGATGCGGACAAGGTACTACGACGCTCCGTACTAGTAGAAGTATTCATCCGTATCCAACTTCCATTGGTTGTCTTCGCGGATCACTTGTAGTGTCCGCCGGTTGCTTGATGTACTGCCACCGCCAAACAATCCACCGCCATAATAGGAATCAAGGGCAATGGTTACATAGGCCAAATTGGGATCAGCAGAGTCGATCTTGCTTTCGAGGATGCGCAAGCGCCGCGCACTCTGGTTCGAG
>CAZMRA010000204.1:0-9217 GCA_964568485.1 uncultured Caldilineaceae bacterium
ATAACGACGGTACTATTCAGGGTGATTTTGAAACCAACGAGAAAGAAGCTTGGGTGCCAGCTTGGTACACACGCGGGCAAGAACGCTGTGGCCGCACCGCCGATTGGTATTTTCAGATCGACAACTTAGAGCCATTCAATGAAGGTGACCGCCTGAAGATGGAGCACTTTCTGCGTAGCGGCTTCGAGAAATGGGGAAAAGTGGAGATCAACGGTGCCGACCGTATGATCATCTACAAGAAGACCGGGGCCCGTTCGGATTTTCCCACGCAACAATCGAATGACGGGTTACAGACCTTCCACTTGAGCGATTTTGTCCTCCCGTTCGATCTGGCGGCCCGCCCGGCCATGACCCTCACCTACCCGACCGTTGCTCCCCCCATTGCCAACCCGATGCGCGTCAATTTAGGGGACGAGATCTGGTTGGAGGGCTATGCCATTTCCTATCCGCAACCCCTGCACGCAGGTGACACCATCCGGCTGACGCTCTACTGGCGAGCGCAACAACCGATCCTCGCCAACTACAAAGTCTTCAACCAATCGTATTATGGCGAAGGCAACATGATCGCCCAGAGGGACGGCTATCCGGTCTGCGAAACGCGCGAAACCTGGCGCTGGGATCCGGGCGAATTGATCACCGACGAGTATGAGCTTCCGGTTGCGCCCGACGCACCCGACGGTCTCTATCCGCTCTATACGGGCATGTATGTCGAAGAGACGCTGGATCGCCTGCCTGTGCTAGACGACGAAGGCAACGTCATCGGCAACCAAATCCACCTGACTGACATCCGTGTTGGGGTCGAGTAGCTACTCTGTGACCATGCAACGCTTGGCAAAGATGAACGGGCTCTGGCAACTAACCCGCGACCAACGAAGGCAGGGCGCTTGATGAAGCAGCGATTGGCAACCAGCCTTGTGTTGCTTGGCCTTTTTCTCGCGGCCTGGCTGCCACGCATGGCCGGGCTCGATGGCTTTGTCACCATCGACGAACGCAAATGGCTGGCTCGCTCTGCTAATTTTTACGCCGCGCTCAGCGAAGCAGATTGGCACAACACCTTTCAACGCGAGCACCCGGGCGTAACGATCATGTGGGCCGGCACGCTGGCCTTCTTGCAGCACTATCCCACTTATCCACAAGAAGCGCCAGGGCAATTCACCTGGGAACGGGAACATTTTGAGGCTTGGCTCACCACCCATACCGACTACACTCCACTCGAATTGCTGGCGGCGGGTCGTCAGATCATCGCGCTATTCATCAGTTTGGCGATTGCTCTGAGCTATTTGCCCTTGCGCCGCCTGTTGAGGGATCCAATCGCGGCGGTGGCAACGTTATTTATCGCTTGGGATCCCTTTGCGGTCGCCATGTCGCAACAACTGCACCCCGATGGCTTTGTGGCGTCGCTGTTCTACTTGGCCCTGATTCTCTGGTTGAGCTGGCTCTATGCAGGGCAACGCTGGCGCGATCTGATCGCTTCTGGGGTGGTGATGGGGCTAGCCTGGCTGACCAAAACGCCCGCCATTTTCCTCGTGCCTGCAGCGGGCATTTTGTTGTTCTTGCCTCACCTTTGGCGCTCCAATCGCTGGTCATCGCCGCTGACTGTTGCTACCTCACTGCGAGCGTTCGTGATCTGGGGGGCAATTGCCACGGCCACCTTTGTGCTGCTCTGGCCTTCGATGTGGGTCGATCCGCTGAATACGTTGCTGCGCATGGGCGACGAAATGAGCGAATATGTCGAGCGCCACACGACGATCAACTACTTTTGGGGCCAGCCCGTGGATGATCCGGGCGTGATATTCTACCCGGTGGCCTTTCTCTTTCGCACCACCCCCGCCGTGTTGATCGGCTTGATCGCAGCCGCGGTGGCCGCTTGGTATGGGAAATTGCCGAGCACAGCCGATAAAATTCGCCGCTTGATCCTTGGCCTGAGCATCTTCGCCTTGGTGTTGGCGGCCGGGATGACCCTCGGCGCCAAAAAGTTTGATCGCTACTTACTACCCGCCTTCCCAGCCTTGGCCGTGATCGGCGCTGTCGGTTGGGTGGTGCTGGGCACCTGGCTCACCCGCTGGCTGGGGCGGTTGCGACCAATTGGGCTGGCGTTACTAGCGGCCTTCCTGTTGCATGGCTTGCTGGGCTTTCTGCACTATCCCTACTACCTCACCTATTATAATCCAGTGATGGGCGGGCCACGCGCTGCTGCCTGGGTGCTCTTTGCCGGCTGGGGCGAAGGCATAGACGAGGCAGCCCGCTGGTTGAATGCCCAGCCCGATGCCACTGATTTGCGGGTGGTTTCGTGGTATGCAGATGGCCCATTTTCTTACTTCTTCGAAGGCCAAGAGGTGATGGTCAGCGAGGATTCGCCGCTCTACTGGCTGGATACCGATTATCACGTGCTCTACATCAACCAGTGGCAGCGCCAATTGCCTTCCCCCGAAGCCATTGCTTGGTTTACTGCGCAACCAGCCGCCCATACTGTAAAATCCGGCGGCTTGGAACTGGCACGAATCTACGAGACGCGCAGTCTACGCTTGCCCGATTTTGTGGCCTTGGCCAACGAAAGTGCCGGCGATTTTGGCGACCAGATCCGGCTCAGTGCGTACACCATCCCGCAGGCAGTAGCCCAGCCCGGCGAGCAAATTCCAGTGACCTTCTATCTGCAAAGTTTGGCCCCTATGCAGACCAACTATAATGTGCTGGTGCGGCTGGTGGGGCAAGATGGTCAAGAAATCTGGCGAGCGGATGGCTGGCCATGGGGCGCGCCGACCAGCGACTGGCCACTGCGCGAGATCCGGCCGGACGGGCACACCATCCAACTACCCGCAGATGCGGCCCCCGGCCTGTACCAGTTGAATCTCTCCTTTTACGACCCGGCCACGCTGGTACCCTTGCCCATCACCAGTGGCGAACTGGCTGGTGATTCAGCCGCCCGCGCCGTGGCCTTGATCTGGGTCGGCACAGAGCCAGCGGCGTCCGATCCTGCCACCTGGCACTTCGGCGAGATGATCGCCTTGACCGCAGCCATCGCGGACGCTCCACAAGCTGGGAGTGAGTTGCCCATCACGCTGCACTGGACCGGGCTGAGCGTCATCGATACCGATTACACGATCTTTGCGCACATTGTGAATGCAGCCGGAGAGACCGTTGCTCAGCGCGATCAGCCGCCGCTGCAAGGCTTTGCGCCTACGCGGCTGTGGGTGGCCGATCAGCCAATCCACGACGAGATGCGCGTGTTATTACCGGCGGATCTGCCAGCGGGCCAATACGAAGTGCGCATCGGCCTGTATACCCTGGAGAACGGGCGTCTCCAAGTAACCCAGCAGGGGCAGGCCGTGGGTGATTACGCCACCATTGGGACATTTGATCTGCCATGATCAGCGGCTCGCAACCTGCACGCCTACAACCAATTCCCTGGCATAGAACGCTGTTCAGTGGCGCGGCCTTGATCTTGCTACTGGCAATGGCCTGGGGATTACGCTGGCGCTATGCCACCGAGATCAGCCTCTACGTCGACGAATTTACCACCCTGTGGGCCGCCCGCCAAGTGCAAGCTCAGGGCCTGCCGCTCATGCCCAGCGGCGTTCTTTATACGCGTGGTTTGCTGGCCTCCTACATCGAAGCACTTTTCCTCACCATTGGGGGCTTTAGTTATCTCGTCGGGCGCCTGCCCAGCATCCTCTTTGGACTGGCCACCATCCTGATCACCTTTGCCATTGGCCGACGTGACTGGCCGCGCCTCGGCTGGGCGGTCGGCTGGCTAGCGGCGGTTGGCTTGACCTTGCTGCCGGAAGCGATCATGTGGAGTGGTCGGGCCCGCTTTTATGCCCAGCTCCAATGTTTTGCCTTGCTGACCGTCTGGGCGGCCTTTCGGGCCATCACTGCGCAAGAAGATGAAACTCGCTCAACAGCCGGGGATTGGCGGACACACTTACGCAATCCTGTCTGGCAATTTCCCTGCTTCTTCACCCTGGCCCTCTTTTCGCAAGAAGAAACCCTCTTGCTCTATCCCGCTACCCTGTTGGCTGGGTTTCTGTGGCAAGGCTGGAGCTATTTCACCCGGCGCACCACGCTGATCAGCCATTTGATCTGCCTAGCGATGATGGGCGTGCGCTTTGCGATCGAGATTTTGGGCCAGCCGGGCTATTTTGAGACCATCCAAGCGGAACGCCCCTACGTCGGGCTGATCTTTGACCTACGCGGGGCGTGGCAGACCTATGCGCCGCAGCTCGTGGCCCCCGATCGCCTGCCATGGACCCTGGGTGGCCTCATGGCCGTCATGGTGGCACTGCTCGCCGCCTATCGAATACGAGGCCGGTTGCAGCAAATGGCACCCGACCACCAAGCTACCCTCTTTTATACACTGCATCTCGCGGCGGTACTGGTTGCCATCTTCAGCTTTGTGGGGACAACCTGGCGCGATGCTCGTTATTTATTCATCATTCAACCCTTGTGGCTTTTGGTGGGTACGGCCGGATTAACTTGGCTGCTGGAGCGAGGTTTGGCTTGGGCTGGCACACGTGGGCGATTTGCCGGCCTTGCGGGTATGACCCTATTGGTAGGGAGCCTGGGCTGGTCGCCAGCGCAAACAATGCTCACCCAACAAGTGGAGGGCTACGATCAAGCCCTGGCCCGCTTAGCACAAGAACGCCAGCCTGGGGAGCAGGTGTTATCGCCCCAGCCGCCGGCGTGTGCACTGGTCTTGGGGCACTGTGAGTATTACGCGGTGCAGCGTGGCTACGAGGAATATGTCATTGCCCGCAATGGCCGCTTGATCGACCGCTGGACAGGCTCAACATTGCTCCATGAAACGACGCATCTGATCGAATTGCTGCAGGCCGGTCAACCGCTCTGGTTTGTGGTCGATAGTTTGCGGCTAGCCACCCGCTACGAAGCAGATTTTGTGGCGACCGTGATCGAGCAATTTAGCCTAATAACAGAGGAACGCGGCGTGCTGGTCTTACGGGCGGAAGGGTGGCGTACGCTGCCTGCTTATGTTGCCGAACACACACTCGCAACGCCACTGCTTTTCGAGCCACTGGCGCTGACCGGTTGGCAACGCAGCGCAGCCGAACCTGGCCAGGAGCTGCACGTCCGTTTACAGTGGCAGGCCGCCGCGCCGATCGCCCAGCAATATAATACGTCGCTGCGGTTGGTGAGCCGCGATGGCACGGTGGTGGCACAACAGGATGGCCCGCCCGCCGGCGGCTTGATCCCCACCACGCTCCTATTTGAGAACCCGCGGCCTGATCTCAAAACGCTGGTACTTCCAGCGGAATTGCCCGCCGGGCGCTATCGCCTTGAATTAGTCGTCTACGAATTGGCAACCCTGCTCCCGGTCGGCGATCCAATCGCTTTTGACTGGTTGAGCATCGGAGAATTGCCCGAGCCTACCGCTCACTGGCCCGCTTTGACTGCCCCGACAACCTGGGCGAATGGATTGCAACTGGCAGGCTTGGCCCCCTTGCCCGCCCAGCTAATGCCAGGGGATACACTGGAACTCACTGTGGCCTGGACCAGCGATCAGCCCATTCTAGGTAATTATGTGGTCTTTGTGCACTTGGTAAATGAGCAGGGCCAGTTGATCGCCCAACGCGATCAGGAACCGGAGAATGGTTTCTACCCAACTTCGGCCTGGACAGCGGGAGAGCAGGTAGTTGATGTGTATACACTAACGCTGGCACCCGACACGCCGCCCGGAACGTACCGGGTGCTCGTCGGGTGGTACGACCGGGCAACAGGGGAACGGCTGAGGACAAAAACAGGTGAGGATATGTCCTTATTGGCTACTCTTGAGGTCATTGAGTCGGCGGCCCGCAATTAATCCAAGCTACTCTCGCTGCTGCCACTACTCTCACTATCAGCATCAGCGGCCAGCGTCGGAATCGATTGTTCGATCGATTCGGTACTTTCACCCGCTTCCAAACGGTTAACCACCTCGTTCATCTCAGCATCGAGTGGCTCGCCCATCTCATCGCTCATCTTGCGCATAAAGTGGGCCAAGGCGCGCGGATCTTCATTTTCAAGCCCCGAAAGCAAGGTGGGATCATCAAAGCTGTCGAGGCGGCTCGATTCGGATTTCACGACCGATACCCGGCTCACCAAACGGCGTAAACGATGCTCTTCACCGTTTGGGCAACGTGCCGCTTCATCACTGGCGACGCTAAAGCTGCGAAAAAAGACGCTTACCCGTTTGCGACAATCCAAGCAAAAATATTCGTAAATGGGCATACAACCTCGATAGATTTCCCCAGAGCGCCGAACGCGCTTATACTTGCCACAATTCTGTTACGAGCTAAACTTATCTGGAAGCGGTAGACAGTAAGCAAGTACACAGAAGGCCAAGTTTTTGTCCACCTAGATCCTTTGTTTATTTAGACCTCAGGAAGTAAATTATACTGGTGCCTGAAATACGGAGCAAACAGTGACCGTCTCTCCTTCTGATCGTGATCTCGAAATCGAAGCACTTTACGCCCGGATCAATCAGCCTAAACCCTTGTTGGTCGTGATTTCAGGGCCAAGTGGCGTGGGCAAAGATGCAACCTTGCAGATCATGAAGCAATCCAACTATCCCTTTTATTTTGTGGTGACTGCCACCACCCGCCCTAAACGCGCCAATGAAGTTGATGGTGAAGATTATCATTTTGTCTCGGTCGGTGAATTTGCCGAGATGATCGAACAAAATGAGCTGCTGGAATATGCGGTTGTCTATGGCGATTACAAAGGCATTCCCAAAAAGCATGTACGCGAGGCACTAGCCAGCGGCCAGGATGTGATCATGCGGATCGATGTGCAGGGCGCAGCGACGATCCGGCGCTTAGTGCCGAATGCCGTCACCATCTTTCTGACCGCTGAGAGCGAAGATGAATTGGTGCGTCGGTTGGAAGAGCGCAAAACAGAGGACCCCGACAAATTAAAAATGCGTATCGCCACCGCTCGGCAAGAGATCAAACGCATTGTCGAGTTTGATTATGTGGTCATGAACCGTGTGCATCGTCTCGAAGAGACAGTCAACCAGGTACTCAGCATCATGGCAGCTGAAAAAAGCCGAGTAAACTGGTCGCCGGTGGAGTTATGAGCCAGTGACCATTTTGCACAATCCCCGACCTGATCACGAACCATCTGTGACAGTAGAAATCGACCACACGACCATGGCGCGGCCGCAATTCTTTATCCCGATTGCTCCGCCATTTTGGGCGCGTGTCATCTTGGGCATCAATCTGCTCGTCTTTGTCGCCATGATCCTCTACGGGGTGCTGGTCTATAGTGATTGGGACGGTTCGACCAATGGCCTCGTCCTCAGAGCCTTTGGGATGAAGGTCAACGAATTGGTGGCGCAAGGCCAAGTTTGGCGCCTCTTTACCGCGATGTTTCTGCACATCGGCGTCTTGCACCTCCTCTCCAATCTCTACGCCTTGCATGCCTTGGGTCCGATGGTCGAAGGATATTACGGTCATCGGCGTTTTTTGGCGATCTACTTGGTTGGCGGGCTGGGCGGCAGCGTTGCGAGTTACGCCTTCTCACCGGCGTCCTCCGCAGGGGCTTCTGGGGCCATCTTCGCCTTGATTGGGGCAACGACGGTCTATTTCCTGCGCTACCGCGATAACTTTGGGGCCCGTGGGCGGATCATCGTCCAGAACATGTTTCTGGTGATCGCCATCAACTTGATCTTCGGCCTCAGCGTGCCCTTCGTCGACAATTGGGGCCACATCGGTGGGTTGATTGGCGGTGCTATTGTAGCGTGGGGCCTATTGCCACGTTATCGCACGCCTGAAGTCGTTCGCTTGGGGCTACAACCGATCCAAACCGAGGATCGGCGCACGCAAGAGCTCGCTTGGCTCCTCGTCTGCTTGGTTGTGCTCTGGTTGGCTGTGCAGTGGGTCACCAACACCCGCTTCACTCCGTTTTGAGTTCCCGAGACCTTACCCCATGAAAGATCACATTCGCCGCAGCGGTCTTCTGCTCCACCCCACATCTTTTCCAGGTCGATATGGTATTGGCTCGCTCGATCAAGCGGCTTATGATTGGGTTGATTTTCTGGATCAAGCTCGGCAAAGCTTATGGCAGGTCTTGCCGCTCGGTCCAACGGGCTATGGCGATAGCCCCTACCAAAGCTTCAGCTCGTTTGCCGGCAACCCTTATTTGATCAGCCTGCCCGAACTGGTGCAGATGGGTCTACTGGATCAAAGCACGCTCGACGAAGCGCCACCTTTTTCCGCTGATGCGGTGGATTTTGGCGCAGTTTATCGCTGGAAGTTGCCGCTCTTGGCTGAGGTTGCGGCCAACTTTACTAGGCGAGCCACGCCTGATCAACGCGACGAGTTTGAACAATTTTGCACTGAACAAGCCGAGTGGCTTACCGATTATGCGCTGTTTATGGCCTTGAAAGATGCGCATGATGGCGCCGCCTGGCAGCAATGGGATCTCGAGCTGCGCAGCCGGCAGCCTGCTGCCTTGCAGCAAGCCCAACAAGTGCACGCCGCGGCGATCCACGCCCATCAATTCAACCAGTGGCTCTTCTTCCGCCAGTGGCGTCGACTCAAAGGCTATGCCAACGCACTTGGGATTCAGATCATCGGGGACATTCCGATCTTTGTGGCGATGGACAGTGCCGATGCTTGGGCCAATCCCGCTGAGTTTTTTCTAGATGAGCAATTCCAGCCCACTGTAGTGGCTGGCGTTCCGCCCGATTATTTTAGTGAGACAGGGCAATTGTGGGGCAATCCACTCTACCGGTGGGAGGTCATGCGCAGCAATGGGTATGCCTGGTGGTTGCGGCGGATTCAAGCTGCGCTGCAGCTCTACGATATCGTGCGGATCGACCACTTCCGCGGCTTTGTCGGCTATTGGGCAGTACCAGCGGGCGAGACGACGGCCATCAATGGGCAGTGGGAGCCAGGGCCCGGCACCGACTTTTTTACTACCGTCCAAAATCAGCTGGGCGAGCTACCAATCATCGCCGAAGATCTGGGCGAGATCACGCCGGAAGTGACTGCCCTGCGCGAGCAATTTGGACTACCGGGGATGAAGATCCTCCAATTTGCCTTTAGCAGCGACGCCAGCGACAAATTTTTACCGCATAATTTCGAGCGCAATTTTGTGGTCTACACCGGCACCCACGACAACGACACCACTGTTGGCTGGTACGAAAAAAGCGCCACCGACAAAGAGCGCGACTTCTTTCGCCGCTATCTACGCACCAACGGGCAAGATCCCGCTTGGAGTA
>CAZMRA010000205.1:0-8716 GCA_964568485.1 uncultured Caldilineaceae bacterium
CGGCCATAGTCACGGCTTCAACTCTGTCCATGGACGTATGCCCTCGGTGGCAACTGGTGCATTGATTGCTAATCGGCACCTAGTGGCAGTCGGCGTCAGTGGCGATGGCGATACGGCATCCATCGGTATCGGTCAATTCAAACATGCTGGCCGCCGCAATGTACCGATGGTGTACATTGTCGAAAATAATGGCGTCTATGGCTTGACCAAAGGTCAATTCAGCGCCACGTCGGATAAGGGCCAGGTGCTGAAGTATGCCGGTGTTAACAATCTACCCTCGCTGGACATCTGCATGGAAGCCTTGACGGCGAACGCTACCTTTGTCGCCCGCAGCTTTGCTGGAGATGCCAAGCAGGTTGAAACATTGCTCAAGGCAGCCTTGAGCCATCGTGGTATCGCGGTGCTGGACATCATCAGCCCCTGCGTCACCTTCAACAACCACGAAACCTCCAACAAGAGCTTTGCCTGGGGCAAGCAGAACGAGATTCCGATCCACGAATTAAATTTTGTGCCCAAGTTGGAAGAGATCGAAATCGACGAATACGATGACGAGCGCGAAGTGCAACTGCATGACGGTTCATGGATCCAGCTCAAGAAGGTAGGCGAGGATCACGACCCAACCAACAAGATGGCCGCCTTCCGCCTGCTCGAAGAAGCCCATCGCGAACAAAAGTTGCTGACTGGGCTCTTCTACATCGATACCGAAACGCCCAACATGTTGGAGCTTCTCAACTTGGTGGATACCCCCTTGGCCCACTTGGATGAGACCCAAGCCCGACCAAGCCGGGCAGCGCTGCAGGAGATCATGGCTGAACTGTAGTAAATACAATTCGCCAATAAAAAAACGAGCCGCTTCGGTGGCTCGTTTTTTATTTTGTTCTCTTGAGAAGGTCTGCAAGCCCGCTCCGTCTGAACACCTATTTGGGGACAGCGGCGGTTACCTTTTCGCGATAAAAACCTTGCAGATCGGGTGGCAGCAAATTTGCCATGGCGTACATCAAGCGGTCGGTGTTGGCGCGGATATCGGCAGGATCCTCAGCATTGCCATCCATTTTAATTGGCTCGCCAAAACGCACGGTGACCAAAGGGCGGCGGCGAAATTTGAACAAGCCCGGCAAGACGGCCGGCGCGTTGATCACGACCGCGGGCACCACCGGCACTTCCGCCGTCATGGCAATGCGAGCAACACCACTTTTACCACGGCTCAACTGGCCCGTCTTGCTGCGTGTGCCCTCGGGAAACATGCCCAGTACGTGGCCGCCACGCGTGATATCAAGTGCCGTTTGGATAGCCGTCGCGTCGGCTTTGCCCCGTTCGACCGGAAACGTACCCACGCTTTTGAGCAATTTGGTCAAAAGTGGATGCCAGGCAAAAATCTCAGTTTTCGCCATATAATAGATCTGGCGGGGGGAAGCGTAGGCCAGCAGCACAAAATCGGGGCCACGGGTATGGTTACAGGCGATGATGCAGCCACCATCGCGCGGGATCAACTCGGCCCCTTCAATCTTCAACCGACAAAACAATCCCTTAAATGGGGTAAGCAAAATATACAAAAACTTCCAAAGCGCGGAAGCCTCATAAGGAACGGTCAAGAGCGGACTCCTCACAGATGATGTTGGGGGCGGCCATAGATCGGTGATCTAATTCAGCCGTCGCCGGATTGATTCGATCTGTTTATAAATATCAAAAAGCTGACGGTCGGTAGCGGTAATCTCAGTTGGCGGGCTGGGCAGATCATCATTCGAACTAAAGACGAATTGCAATTGCCCGCTGAGGAAGAAATATCGCTTGAGATCACGAGCGGCTGCTTCCCACTGTTCGCTATAAAAGTGGAGCAGGCCTCGTTCCTGCCAAAGACTCTCATCCGCTGGCTGGAGAATCAACAGATAATCTAAAACCAATACAGCCAGCCGGTAGTCCCGCCGGTTGAGGTAGACATTGCGCAAATTATTGAGAATGCGCTGGGCCAACATCGCTGCGCTGACTGGTGCGTTCATGGCCGGCAGCAATTGCACGGACCGATGAAATAATTGCGAGAGATAGTCCTGCGCGTCGAGACATTCCACCACGTTGCCGTTGAAGGGATCCAGCAGCCAAGCGCCAACAGAATCCTCATAGCGAGCCATAAAGTGGCCGGGAAAGCCAATACCCACGATATTAAACCCGATCCGCCGCCCCAGCGTCATGCAGAGCAGGCTGAGCATGATCGGTAAGCCCACTCGCCGCTGCAGAACTACATCTAACAAGCTGTTGGCTGGATCATAATAATGATCATGATTGCCTGCAAACCCCAATTCCTGGTTGAAGAGTTGCAGGAACTGTTCGGCCCGTGCGCGCCCCGGTGGAAGATCGATCAGCCGATCCCCCATCCGTGTAGCCATCTCGTCTAATTGAGCGAGGCACTGGCTGATATTCAACTTAGGGTTAGCCAAGCCAGCAATGGTTAATGCTAGATACTCGGGGCGAGGATGCGGCTGCTTCAACTCATGATCAAATTCAGCAAGGAAGTTCATCATCAAGCAATTTCATCGAGCATACGTTCGCTGGTTTGTTGATGGCGGAGTCTTTCGATCTCTTTGCGCAGAATACGCCGTAGCACCGCAATCGAAGTCGCATAAGTTGCATCCACCCCAAAATAGAGCAAACTCTTGCTCAGCAATGTCTGACGGCGACTGATGGGGGTGTCGCTCGCATAGTGAATCAGCCCAATGTCATAGGGCGCATTAATAAACAAGTTGACAATCTCGTTGAGTGGATAGCGCCGCGGGTAAACATCTTCATAAATAGCACTGAGATAAGGGCCAGCTTCCATCTCGAGATCAGTATAGCCTTCTTCGTAGAAGACATTCATAAAGTGACGATTCTGCAGAACCGTCCCCCGCACGGTAATCGCCTTCTGATTGTCAAGCACGGTCCCAAAATTTAGGTAGGGGATAATATCTTGGGCCATGAAACAGTTGCGGAAGAGATACGAATTGCGCGAATGCTCGTCATAGACCACATTCGGGATCATCACATCCCCAACCCGGCCATTGAGCGTAGCAGCTTTGCCAAGAATATAGACCCCGAGAATAGCACCACCCGCAGTACTGATCTGGCTGAAGATGTGGTATGCCGCCATGCCCAAGGGATAATCAATATTCAGAATCAGCGCATTGCTCTTTTGGAGCAGTTCGGCTTCCTCCGGAGAGATATGGCCCAAGCGCGGGTCTAAGCGAGTCGGATCCAGTCGATTGAGTTCGATAACCTGCGCTTCGACATCTAGATTGTGGGGGTCGCTGACACGCGTCACGCCGCTCTCGACTTCCCCCTGATGCATGTCGGCCTGTAGGCGAAACTTATCGATATAATAGCGCAGGACATAATAGAGGAGATTCTGGAGCTGCCCATTATTTTCAGGCGGGAGATTTTGGTATTCAGCCCGCAGCCCTTCAGGATCATACTCGTTGATAAAGTCCAGAATTCGCTCTTTGTGCTGGCTCGCAAAGCCGCTCAGCAGATTCACAATGCTGTGCGTGTTGCTGCTGACAAAATAGATCGGTTGCGTGGCAAGCAGACCTTGGCTAGCCTCATTGACTTTACCCCACCATGTCTGCACGCTGCGGCGGTAGTCACTCAACCCGCTCCCCAGGACAGTCACACGCCAATCCATGGCTTGCTGCGCAGCCCACTGAAACTTCTTAATCAGGTTAGGCCCCTGCCAAACTTGGCCCAACTTATCAAAATCCTCTATATCCAACTCCAGCGCCTCGCGCACGGCAGACAACAAGGCAGGGAGATCCGTAGAAGACTTTTCGTCATAATTAAGCAACGCTACCTGCACTTGACCATTGTTCAGCTTCTGGTGAATCTTATTCCATTCGATCTGCAAAGTGGTCAAGCAGGGGATCATATCATCAATGTCGCTGACGCTGGCCACAAAGGCAGCCAACGTGCCGGTCTCAGCTTCGAAAAAGAATTTGCGGCGCCGCGCCCGCGCCCGGACAGGCTGCCACTCATCTACTGGATAGCCAGCACGATGGAAGACATCATCCATCTGCCCCATGACAATCAATTTTGCGTGTAAGACAGCCTCGGGTAAACGCAGCGCGGAATAGAGCAGAGCGGAGACGTCAATCTGCGGGCTATGGGCCTGCTGATGCAGGCTAGAGTTCATGGCCGCGTGGGTCTCTTCTAAACTGCGAATCCGAATCGGCGCACTGCTGCGCAATAAGGAATAGTAGGTGCGAATATAAAGTTCAATTTCTTCATTATGGACAACGGGCATTGTCCGAACCATGCACCGGTCTCCTTTTCGTAAACTAATAGCTTCTCAAAAGCAGTTGTGGCTCGCAGATGCACATCAACACAACTCATAACACCCAAAGATTTTGAGATAGCTAACAACTAGTAAGGTTTCGTTGCGCAGTAGTATACCACAACGCTGAGGCTGCAGGATGCTTGCCGCCGTCTACACATGTCAAGCCACGCTAAAAGAGCGACAATTGCTCGTCCGTCGGCTCATCCGATGCCTCTGGTGGGGGCCAGGCCGGTTGTGGGGCGAGCCGTTCAAGGCGCTCTTGTAAGCGGCGCACACTCGCTGGGGAGTGGCCCTCATAGGGATTGTGCATGTAGCCAAACTGTTCGATGCCAGCCTTTTGCCAATCGATCAAACGCTGCGCCCAGAGATCAAGCTGTTCGTCGCGTGGCGCCACTAATTCGGCGTCGCCTTGTGGGCCTTGTTTATCATCCCCAATCCAGCGGAAGAGGGCGAAGGCTGGCGCTGTGCCCGCGGTCACCAATTCGTTCCAAATCGGATAGAGATCGAGCGTCCCCTGCCGATCGGCGATCACCAAAGCAAAGCCGCGCTCGGCCAAAAATGTCGCAAACGCGGATGTCATCAAATCTTGCGCCCGTACCTCCACCCCGATGCGCAGTTCCTCCTTGCGTGAGGCCAACCAGTCGAGATAATTGGCTAGCACTTTACCATAGCGCCGGCGAGAAAAGTCCGGGGGCAGTTGCAACAGGGCCGGCGCTGCAGCCTCGCCCAGTGCCCGCAACACATCCAAAAAGGCCAGCGTTTCCGGCTCGCAATCAACCAAGCGTCGATCGTGGCTGATGGCACGCGGGAATTTGAGGCAAAAGCTAAACCCTGATGGCACGCTTTCTACCCAGTTCACCAAGGTTGCTGGTTTGGGCAAACCATAAAAACTGGTATTCACTTCGACCGTGCGAAAATGTTGGGCATAAAATGGGAGTTGTTCGGTACGGGCCAACCCAACGGGATAAAAGACGCCGCGCCAGCCATCAAATTGCCAAGAACTGGTTCCCACATGTATTGTGCTCATTGGCTACTCTCCTAGGGAGTCGAGATGCGAGCCTAGCCGCAACGGCTACTTGTCGTTCTGCTCAATGGATTCAGGCATCGCATAGGCTCCAACTTACGCTCTATTATAACGCAACTGTGAAGACGAGCCGACAGTGACGCCAACTGCGAACTTGGATTCCACAAGGTCTGGCCTAAATTATCTTTCTATTGGGCCATCCAGTATAATTCTCTACGCTATTGGGCAGCCAGGAGGAAGCATGACCAAAAAAATCGAGGCTTTTATCCGCGAAGAGCAATTTGAAGCCGTGCGGAGCGCCCTTGCCGAAATTGGCATTGTCGGCATGAATATCTTCGAGGTGCATGGCCACGGCCGACAAGGGGGGTTAACCTTGGCCTGGCGGACAGGCACCTACAAAGTCGATATGTTGCCGCGCATTCAGTTGAATATCGTCCTAAGTGATGACAACGTTGAACAGACGATCGAGGCGATCTGCCGGGCAGCCCACACAGGAGACATGGGCGACGGCATCATCTTTGTCTATCCGGTCGAAGATGTGATCCGCATCAGTACCAACGAGCGTGGCCGTGCCGCACTGAGTTACGACGACGATATTGATGTCCGCAAGAACAAATCATCTGAATCAACGTAACTTGGGCGTCTAAGCTTTGGGAGAAAAATGCTTTTCCCTGCATGGGACGCAGCCATTTGTGTCAAGTCGTGCATTCCATCTGGAATTTTCAACCTCTTGCTGTGCTCCAATTGCCCATTCTTTTAACCGTTATTATCTAAACAAGTGACTTTTAGAGTGACTTATGGAACATACGACCGAGATTCTACTTAGCCTGTTTTTGATGTTAGCTGCAGCCAAATTCATGGCCGAAATCTTTGAACGCCTGCACCAGCCAGCAGTCGTAGGCGAGATTTTAGCCGGTGTGCTCATCGGGCCTAGTGTGCTCGGTTGGGTCGAACCGAATGAAATCATCAGCATTCTCGCCGAAATTGGTGTCATCTTCTTGCTCTTTAATGTGGGCCTAGAAACCAAGCCAGCAGCAATTCTGAAGGTAGGGGGGCGAGCCTTGCTCGTTGCTGTATTGGGGGTCGCGCTGCCCTTTGTTGCCGGCTATGGCCTAATGACGCTATGGGGCGAACCAACCATCGAAGCGCTCTTTATTGGGACAGCAATGGTTGCGACTTCGGTCGGCATCACGGTACGCGTGCTCAGCGCGCTTGGTTTGCTGGATGCGCCCACCAGCCGCATCATCCTGGGCGCAGCGGTGATCGACGATGTATTGGGGCTACTGGCGCTGGCCGTGGTCTCGAGTTTGGCAGGGGGCAATGTCAACTATCTGGATATTGGCATCACCGCCGTATTAGCCCTTGGCTTCACCGTGTTGATTGCCTTTGTTGGCTCACCGCTGATCAAACGTGTGGCGCCATTCATGGCCCAGCTGCGCATTCAGCAGCCGGTTTATGTCATGGGGGTAATTATTTGCTTGGGCTTAGCGATTGTCGCGGCGGATCTGGGTATCTCGGCCATCATTGGGGCCTTTCTGGCGGGGATGGCCTTGGCCGAGTCCACGGAACACAATCATGAGATGCACGCCCGCACCAACGGCGTGACGGAGTTTCTAGTGCCCTTCTTCCTCGTCAATGTCGGCATGCAAGTCCAGCTCGAGGCCTTGACCAGTCCAGCGGCGATTACCCTGGCCGTGGCAATAACTGTGGTGGCTGTGCTCACCAAATTTTTCGGCTGTGGGCTGGCTTCCTGGGGGATGGGTCTACGCCGCATGATGCAAGTCGGGATGGGTATGGTACCACGCGGCGAAGTGGGCATCGTCGTGGCGCAAATCGGCCTCACTTTGGGCGTGATCGACAACATGCTCTATGGTGTGGTGATCTTTATGGCTGTAGCCACCACCATGATTGCCCCGCTCTTTTTACGTCCGCTCTTTGCTACTGAACCGGCCTACCTCGGCGAGGTGGATACACCTGACGCTGGCGGCATTGTGGCGACCGATCATCTGTCACGGTTAGGCTAATCCAGCCAGGACAAACTGCACAATTTCGCAAATCGCACAAAACTTTTCGCCCAATTGAGCTTGTCAATACGGGGACGATCCTAGGATCGTCCCCGTATTTTATCATTTTGCAAAAAAATAGGATACAACGCACGATTCCAATACTATTTTGTGCTTCTCCAGCCATTTTTCTACTTGTTTTTATTGTATATGCTGTATACATCTAGAAAACATGTTGTGCAAACTGCACATGGAAATCCCGCAAGCCATCCTTTACAATTTCGCTCGAGGTTAGTTAGTCCTACCGCATGGGGGATATTTTTCAGAAAGCATAATGTAGAGGAGAAAACTGATGCTGCGTAAAGTGCTATACGCGCTACCGCTTGGCCTAGTCCTAAGCACTGTTGCCACAACGGCATACGCCCAAGAAGTGACCACAGGCGAACTAGCCTATGCGCTCGATAATATGATCTTGCTGGTTTGTGCCGTCCTAGTCTTCTTTATGCAAGCAGGCTTTGCCATGGTTGAAGCTGGCTTCAACTCGGCCAAGAATGCCTTGAACATCATGTTCAAGAATAGCACGGATTTGGGCGTGGGGTTGCTCATCTTCTGGTTGATCGGCTATGGCCTCATGTATGGGGATGCAATTATTCCTGGATTTTTTGCCTGGGGCGGGATAGGCATTAGCCAAACAGCACCCGAACCCGGTGCCGGGGTTCTGAATCCGCAAGTTGACTGGCTGTTCCAAGCAGTCTTTGCCGCTACCGCTGCCACGATTGTAGGTGGTGCTGTTGCTGGACGCATTAAAGTATCGGGCTACTTGGTCTACACAGTGGTCATGACTGCACTCATCTATCCGATCAGTGGCTACTGGAAGTGGGGCGGTGGCTGGCTGGATGCCATGGGTTTCCACGATTTTGCTGGCTCATTGCTCGTACACGCTGTTGGTGGCTTTGCTGCCCTCGCCGGTGTGATTGTGTTGGGACCACGCATTGGGCGCTTTGGCCCCAACAGCAAAGGGTTTGCGCCGCACAACTATCTGCTAGCGACACTGGGTACCTTTATTCTGTGGATGGGCTGGTACGGGTTCAACCCCGGTAGCCAATTGGCCTTTGCCGGTGCTGTCAACACCGATGCGACCGTCGCCATTGCAGTTAACACAACCCTATCCGCAGCGGCAGGTAGCATTGTAGCGATGGTTCTGGCTTGGTTCATGACTGGACGCCCCGACTTGGGCTACACCCTCAATGGTGCCTTAGGCGGCTTGGTTGGCATCACCGCCAATGCGGATATTGTGAGCAATGGTTCGGCCCTGATCATCGGCATTATCTCTGGTATCATCATTGTAGGTGCCACCATCCTGCTGGAACGCTTGAAGATTGACGATGC
>CAZMRA010000205.1:8726-9169 GCA_964568485.1 uncultured Caldilineaceae bacterium
GCACGGTGCCTGTGGTATCTGGGGTGGTTTGGCCGCTGCCATCTTCGGTGGTGCGCCGTTTGGTGCCCAAATTATCGGTTCGGTCGTAGTTCCGCTCTGGGCCTTTGTGGCAGCCTTCGCCCTCTTCTCCATCCTGAAGGCGGTCAACCTGCTCCGGGTCTCCCCCGAAGAAGAGACCGAGGGGTTGGATATCTCGGAACATGGTGCAAGCGCCTACGTTTCAGACACATCAGTATTCGCCCGTTAATTGCAGATGCACGTTTGTAGTGGCTGGTAACAGCTAAATTAACTGAATCAGACTTGACGAGGGGAGACAATACGCCGTCTCCCCTCGTTTTTTTGTTTTTAGACCCCCTCTCTGTTTTGTCTTGCCACTTGTCATTTTTCCATTTTCAGTTATACTCTTTAGCAATCACTTGTAGCAGATTGGATAATGGTTTCAG
>CAZMRA010000206.1:0-9159 GCA_964568485.1 uncultured Caldilineaceae bacterium
ACTGCAAGATGCACTCGAACGGCATGGCATCCCCACCCGGGTAATGACAGGGATCGAAGTACGCGCGGTAGCCGAACCTTACATCCAGCGGCGAGCAGTTCGCCACCTGGAAAAGGGGCGTGCCGTTATCTTTGGTGCAGGCACAGGTAATCCCTATTTCACTACCGATACGGCTGCCTCACTCCGAGCCATGGAGATCAATGCCGAAGCCCTGATCAAGGCCACCAAAGTGGATGCCGTCTATGACAGCGACCCCAAACAAAATAGCAATGCCCGCCGCTTTGAACGGCTTAGCTATATTGATGCCCTCAATATGCGTGTTGGGGTGATGGATAGCACCGCCGTGGCGATGTGTATGGATAATGATCTGCCTATTTACGTGATCAACCTTTGGCAAGATGGTGCTCTTGAACAGGTTGTGCGCGGCGAACCAGTTGGTACGCTCATTACTGCCTAAGCTGCTTATTTTCTCCTTTCTTGAGTTTTTGCTAAAATAGTTGCAAACTTATGGAGATGAAGGCGTGGCTGACGCATTTACGCCAGGAGAGCAAACATGATTGATGAAGTGTTAGCCGATACCCAAGAACGGATGGATAAGGCGATCGATTCATTGCGCGCTGATCTGATGGCCATTCGTACAGGACGTGCCTCACCAGCGCTCGTTGAACGGCTGACTGTGGAGTATTACGGGATGCCAACACCCTTGCAACAGTTGGCGACAATTAGTGTGCCTGAGCCCCAACAATTGGTGATTCGCCCCTTTACCAAGGGCGACATTCCCGCCATTGAAAAGGCCATCGCCAAGTCAGATCTAAAATTGACCCCCAATAACGATGGGCAACAGATCCGGCTGAATATTCCGCCTCTCACCGAAGATCGGCGTCGCGAATTAACCAAGCTGGTCTCGAAGCGTGGCGAAGAAGCACGGGTCGCTGTCCGCAACATCCGCCGAGACGCTATTCATGACTTGCGTGAGATGGAAAAGGAAAGTATGATCTCGGAAGATGATTTGACCCGCGGTGAGGAAAAGATTCAAGAGACAACCAACAGCTACATCAAGCAGGTTGACGAAATCATCCGCGAAAAAGATCAAGAGATTATGACGGTCTAGCTGTTAGGGCGAGGCACTAACGTTAGATTTACGTTCAAACGGCCATCGGTAGAGAAGGTATTGATTTGTGAGCACGCAAGGTTCTGCCCTATACCCGCCATTAGAGCGAGTACCCCACCACATTGGCATCATTATGGATGGCAATGGACGCTGGGCACAAGGGCGGGGCCTGCCGCGGCTCATGGGGCATCAAGCCGGGGTAGACAATATCCGCCGTATCCTCGAAAGTTGTGTCCAATTTGGGGTCCGCGTGCTGACGATCTATGCCTTCTCGACGGAAAACTGGCAGCGCCCCCCCGATGAAGTAAATGGGCTGATGCGCCTCCTTGGCCTGACCATCCAGCGCCAATTGGATGATCTACATAAGAACGGGGTGCGGATTTTGCACAGTGGGCGTATGGAGGGAATCAGCCGTCCTCTGCAGCAACAAATCCGTCATGCGCTTGAGGTGACACAAAACAACGAGCGCATCATCTTGAATGTAGCGTTTAATTATGGCGGACGAGCAGAAATTTTAGATGCTGTGCGCCAAATCATGGCAGATCGGCTCGACCCAGATTCGCTGACCGAGGAGCTCTTCAGTCAATATCTCTACACTAGTGATCTGCCGGATCCTGATCTCGTCATTCGGACGGGAGGAGAATGGCGGCTGAGCAACTTCTTAATCTGGCAAGCAGCGTATGCCGAGTATTACACAACGCCTACCTTTTGGCCGGATTTCGATGAGAACGAGTTGTACAAAGCCCTGACCGAATACAACCACCGTGAGCGGCGCTTTGGACGTGTTTTGCAAAAGTAGGCTCACGGAATGAGAACTTCCGCTAATGAACTCATGAGCCACCCCACGTGATTACGCGAATAGTGGTTGGTCTCCTCGCCTTGCCGATTATACTCGTCCCGATTTGGCTGGGTGGGATCTGGTGTCTGATCTTACTTTTATTGGTTGCCTCTGTAGGTGGGATGGAGATGTTTGCCCTTTTGGAAAAGGGGGGCTATCGACCATCTCGTTGGTTGGGGCTGATCTGGCTCTTGGCCTTGGTAGCTACCGGTTGGCAGCCAGGGTTGCCTTGGGCGGTCCCCCTCATCACCGCAGGCTCTTTCTTTTTCCTTGCCTACGCCCTCTTTATTCCTGAAAAGCCACTCCATACCTGGTTAGCCACCAGTGGAGCAGCCATCTATTTGGGGGTGACCCTGGGTCAAGCGCTTGCTTTGCGCCAGTTGCCCGATGGACTTTGGTGGTTGCTCTTCGGGGTGCTGGTCACGTGGATGAATGACACAGCCGCTTATTTCGCTGGCGTTACCGTGGGCCGACATCCGCTCTGGCCGCGCATCAGTCCTAAAAAGACTTGGGAAGGAACAGTCGCTGGCTGGCTCGGGTCCGCGCTCTTTGCCATCTTGTTGGTGGCCATCTTCCCCTTATCTATCCCCTGGTATTATGCGGCTGGTATAGGCACGCTGAGTGGCATCTTTGCGCTGATAGGCGACCTCTCCATCAGCATGCTCAAGCGCCAAATTGGGGTCAAAGATACTAGCCATTTGATCCCCGGCCATGGCGGCGTGCTAGATCGCCTAGATAGTATCTTGTTTGTGTTGCCGCTGATCTATCAGATTGTGAGCATGGCTGGCTGGTGAGGCGCCCGCGCAGCTGGCTCACCGGTACGCCCGCAGAATCTGCCGGAGGGTCGCTAGATTCTCGGCGACCGTTGCCTGGTCATTGTAAACTGCGCTGCCCACCACAAAGAGATTGGCGCCCGCGCCGGCGACATCATCCAGGGTGGATACGTTGATCCCACCATCGGCTTGCAGATCGCAAGTTGGGTTCAGCTCGTCAAGTAAGCGGCGCGTGCGGCGGATTTTGCTGGTGCTAGTTTCGATAAAGCGTTGCCCCCCAAAACCAGGATTCACCGTCATCACCAAGACCAGATCGAGGAAGGGAACGATCTCGCGCAGGCTTTCCACCGGCGTCGCGGGGTTGATGGCGACGCCCACGGTGCAGCCATGTTCGGTGATCAGACCCACTGCTCGGTGCAGATGCACACAAGCCTCCGCATGAATGGTGATATGGTTGGCCCCGGCCGCAGCATAGGCAGCGATCGACTGTTCCGGCTGCTCGATCATCAGATGGACATCGAGCGGCAACGAGGTAATGCGTCGAATGGCGGCGATCACCAATGGGCCAAAGGTGAGATTAGGTACGAAACGACCGTCCATCACATCCAAATGAAGCAGATCGGCACCGCCTTCTTCCGCAGCACGGATCGCCCCCGCGAGATCGGTGAAATCTGCGGTGAGGATGGAAGGTGCTAATTTAAAGGTGCGTGCACCAGACATTAAGACGCTCCCGTCGTTGAATCATGGCGTTGGAGAAAATCGGTCATCAGCTCACGCACTTTCCAGGATTGGCGAAAGAGCAAGGCGTGAGTTTGTTCAGGGATCAGATGCAACTCGGCATTGGGCAAAGCTTCTGCCATCGCTTCCACCACAAAGCTCGGGAAAAACTCATCTTCGTTTCCCTGGATGATGCAGACTGGCAAAGTCCATTGGCGCAAATCGTCAAGTGACAAATCGATGGCCGTGGCTGGTGTCAGATTGCGAAAGCCTGGGAGCAAGGTCCCAAAGTAGTATCCTTCCCCCTGATAGGGATCATGCAGACGAGCCGTTGCTTCCATCCAGCCCCGGCCGGCCTTGAAGTTCTCCGGCGTGATGCTGGAGTAGTTGTTAGTGGTCTCAGGATTGACGCTATAGGTCGTGCTGACTAGGGTCAGGGTGCGGGCCTTGATCATGTTATGTTGCACCAACAACTGGGCGATCATCCCGCCACTGCTGCAACCGGCTAGATGGCACTGTTCAGCCCCTTCGGCAATAAGCAGATCAGCCACTTGTCGGGCGATTTCGGTATGATCATACGCTTCCGGGTAGCCGATCGAGCGACCGTGCCCGGGCAAATCGGGGACTATCACCCGCCATTGCTCGGACAGCTGCGGGAGCAGCGGGCCCCAAGCACTCCGCCCATCACTCATGAAATTATGCAACAAAGCCAACGGTGGTGCAGTTTCGGGGCCACTTACACGATAATGGATCGTGCCGGTTGCCGTTTGAAACTCAGACATCAGCTACCTCGCGTACTTCAGGGTTGGTCTGGGGTTTGTCACCAGAGGGAGGCAGCTGACGGCTGCCCTCTTGACGAGCCCCAACTACAGCAAAGATTTCGGTAACATCATCTAGGGTAATCAATCCTCGGAATTCTGCCCCCTCTTTCACAGCAACCACGCGGCTACCGCCCATCACCATCTTCTCCCACAACTGATCGAGCGTATCCTGCGGTGCGGCAGTTGGTATGGATTCGGCGGGGATCATCACATCGACAATGCGGGCATCGGGCCCCTGATCACGCAGTGCTTGAATCAACCGCGGCCGCGTCAAGACCCCGATAAAGCGGCTGGAAAGATCTAATACTGGATAATCAGTTTGATAAGTGCTCATCACCAATTCAACGGCCCGGTTGACCCGTTCGCTCGCATAAAGACTGATTGCGCTCGGTGTAAGTGCACGATCTGCTCGCACATTTTTGAGTACAGCGCGGCTCTCAACCGATTCTAGTTCGGCCCCACCACCGACATAGACAAAGAAGGCGATCAACAAGGGGAAAATTCCCCCACCCATAATCCCCCAAATGGCAAAGAGCGCAGCCATCAACCGACCCACAACCACAGCCGTACGGGTAGCCTTCACATAGGATGTGCTCATGGCCAATAGAGCGCGCAAGATGCGCCCTCCATCCATCGGGAACGCTGGGAGGAGATTAAAGAGCGCTAAGGCCAAATTGGTCAGCGCAAGGTTGACAATCAAATTCCCAAACCCAGGAACCTGCGCAAAACGCCATACATTAAAAGGAGCACCGCCGAGGGCATTGAGCGTCAGTTGTCCGCTATTTGCAGCGTTCACCAAGACAAACCCGGCAAAGGGAGCCAACAGGGCGGCGAACACCAAGTTGACCAGCGGCCCAGCCACGGCGATCAAGAACTCTTGCAGCGGCTTATCGGGCATCCGCTCTAAGCTGGCCACGCCCCCAATCGGTAAGAGGGTGATAGACGGGACGTTGACTTTGTAATACTTCGCAACCAAAGCATGGCCTAATTCGTGCAGCGTCACAAAGGTAAAGAGCAGTAGGATCAACAGGACCCCATACGCAGCCCCCACAATCGGATTCGGCCCGGCTGCGCTAAAGATAAAGGCGTAGTAGACCACAATCAGCACAAAAGACCAATGAACGCGCATGTCGATGCCATAGAATTTAAAGAGTGTGATGGATGTGCCCATTGTTCTCCTTTCCAATAGATGGAACTCATAAGGCTCAGTCAACAGCGTGCAATGCTGCGCGGCACCTAGAATAGCACCTACGCAAGCGGAATGAACTGCTGATAGTGTAACGCAAGATTGGCAAAAGCGTAGTAAGCTCGCTTCATGCTATGGGTCCAAGACGCCTGTGTGGGCAGAGAAACAGTCCATAGCAAACGTACTCTATCAATCACCCCATTAATCGGCTAGGAAGGGCGGGGGACCACTAGGATTGCATTCTTTGCAAGGACAGCTGGCGCGTAGGGCAGAAAAGGTATAAATCCCGGAGTTATGGCCGTCACTCCAAACCAGACGGAGGGCATAATTCCCCACCAATTCGGCGCTGGAGATATGCGCACTGGGTAATGGACCGCTATGCAAACGCAGCGGATCATCATTCTGCGCCACGGCACGGCGCTCTTCGCGACATGTAGCACACGGGCAATGGGCTCGCACCCAGGGCAAGGCATAAGTACTCTCATGACCGTCGGGCCAAATGATCTGTAAGCGGCCGGCTGTGCGGTCGATCGAGATGCTTTGCGGACGCGTTGAGGTCGTCATAATAGCGAATTGATCACTTTCGGCAAGCATGGCTTGCAATACAACCACTACAATAAAGAATTCAATTATAGCAAAGAATGGTTGGAATGATGGCGGGAGGCCTCCTATTGATTTTTCCCCACCAATAGCTAGTTATCCACAGTTTTGGGGATAACTCTGTGGATAACTAGGATAAATAGGGATAAAATCGGGGATTTCTGCGCTGTTGACAACTTTCTACGCAAATCGGCACCGTTTTTGCAAACTTAGATTTCACCTTAAAGATCTTGTGTCGATCCAAATTCGGAAAACAGGCCATCTTGCGCTTCGTAAACCAAGGGACCACAAGATTTTGTGTCGAACGGATGTTTCCCCTTAAAAATTGACAATAATTGGGGTTTTTGAGCCCTATGCAAGTTGATCCGCGGATAGACATTCGGGCGGCTTTCTGGTAGACTTGCCATCACGGTAAGCACAGAAGCCAAAAACACTTCATCTTAAACGCTTGGTTTAGCGAATCGCACCTCAAAGTTGAGTATGTTTGTCAGCCACGTTCCGCCCGGCGACGCCAACTCAACAACCAAGCAGTTTGTTTTGGTCTTCCTGATAACAAGCTACAACACCGTATCCTTCGGCTACCAGAGTAATTGCGACTGGTAGTGTTGTCACAAACAATTGCAAAAACGAAGCAAGCTATTCTGCGCATGTTTTTTAGCACGCGTCTTGGAGTCGTCTTTGCTATTGCTCGGATGATTGCATGTTGACAGTCATCCGCCTCAAGCTAGGTGCTTGTGAATGCTTTATCAACATTATACAAGCATTCTAGTAAATCAAATTTTAGAACCGCACCCATTTTATGGATGGGTTCTTAATCAAAATGACTGAATTGGGAGCTTATCCGTCAATGAATTGGCAAACGCATCGTCTATTCGATTGGCTGATCTTGTGGAAGGATTCTGCTCGCAGGAAGTTCAGCTCAGCCGCGCAAAGGAGGTTCGTTTGTGAAGTATAATCCGTCTGCGGATCGAGCTACGTATCGGCGATCATTCAAACATCATTCATCGTTGTCAGCTCCGATTACTCGCAAATTTCAGGATGTAGCACAGGATCGGCCTATGCGTCCCTCAAGCAATGCCAAGCCCTCTGCATCTGAACCGATGACAGACTACGCCGCTGCAGAGGAAGTCCCTGCTAGCCTTGACCTCGCGCACAATGAGCCCACAACTGACCCTGGCGCCAAACCAGATACGTCGGGGCTGGAGCCCCAAAAGGCTTGGCAGATGGTACTCGGGGAGTTAGAGCTGCAAATGCCATCAGCGACCTTTAACACCTGGGTGCGCGACACCTGGGTATTGGGGTATGAGGATGGGGAATTTATCATCGGTTTACCCAATGCCTACGCCTTAGATTGGCTTGAGAACCGCCTGCGCTATAAGATCAAACGGATGCTGACCACCATCATCCAGCGCCAGGTACAAGTGACCTTTCAGGTCATGCCGCGCCAAGTGCTAGACTCGCCGCAAGCTAGCCCAGCTCCTTTGTATGAGCCAGTAGCAGCGGCCCCCCCAACCCAAAATAGTGAACAAAATCAGCCACAGTCCGCGGTGAGTGCCCCGGTGGTCCCGGCAGAACCGGCCAGGCTACCGGAGACAATTGCCCCGCCGCAGCGACGGGGGATTGTGGTTGGACAACTCAATGCCAACCATACCTTTGATACATTTGTGGTGGGCAGTCACAATCGCTTAGCACATGCTGCAGCTACTGCTGTGGCCGAAAAACCCGGCCAGAGCTTTAATCCGCTCTTTATCTACGGCGGCGTTGGCTTGGGGAAAACTCACCTGCTCCATGCGATTGGCAATCATGCCCAGGCGCACGGTTATTCGCTCTTATATTGCTCATCCGAGCAATTTACCAATGACCTGATCGGTGCAATCCGTTCGCAATCGACCGAACAATTCCGCAACAAATATCGCGAAGTCGACATCCTCTTGATCGATGACATCCAATTTATTGGTGGCAAAGAGAGCACGCAAGAGGAATTTTTCCATACCTTTAACTATCTGCATGCAGCCGGCCGCCAAGTAGTCTTAAGTAGTGATCGCCCCCCCAAAGCCTTGGCGACCTTGGAAGAACGGTTGCGCAGTCGTTTTGAAGGCGGCTTGCAGACCGATATCTCCCAGCCAGATTTTGAAACTCGGGTAGCTATCTTGCAGGCCAAAGCCAGCCGCTTAAACATGACGGTCGATCCCGGCGTGTTGATGCTGGTGGCCGAGCGCGTAGATAGCAATGTGCGTGAGTTGGAAGGGGCGCTGAATCGCTTGGCCCTCCAGGCCAAATTGGTCCGCAGTTCGCTCACGGTCTCTTTGGCAGCCAGCATCCTGGATGATCTTGCGCCCTTGCGTTCAGCTTGCTCTCCCCAGGAAGTTATTCGCATTGTGGCGAACTACTTTGGGTTGCAGCCGGAAGATCTCACTGGACGACGACGCACGCAAGAGATTGCCCAAGTCCGGCAGATCACGATGTACTTGCTGAGTGAAGAGCATGATCTCTCGCTGTCGGCGATTGGTGATCAACTAGGGGGCCGTGATCACAGCACAGTTCGCTATGGCATCGACCAGATTGCGCAAAGTTTGGAGCGCGATGAGACCTTACGCAATAACATCATGGCATTGCGCGAGCGCATCTACACACCACTGCTGCGCAATAAAAGCTGAGAAATAGTTGCTCAGCCTGCGGTTGCACTCTTCTTATCGCTCTATTGGTCTCTTTTAGCTGCTTGTTGCAACAACAAGCAGCTATCTTTAAAGTTCACAGTTCCCAAGCTCGGTTTACTAGACCACGTTGGCGCAGAATCTACAGATAGCTTCTAAGATTGTTTGCCAAATGGACATAAATTCTGTAAACTATTTATTTAAGCGCAAAAGCTGCATTGGAACTGTATAGACGGTTTTCGCGGGTAGTTGTATGTTCGGAGTTCGCCATGAGCAAGGATGGTCGTGAAAAAGCGTTGGAATCAACGCTAGCCGGCCTCAACAAACGGTTTGGGGAAGGAATCGTCATGAAGTTGGGTGAAACAACCCGGCTCAATGTTCAGACGATCCCAACCGGTAGCCTGAGCTTGGACATTGCCCTTGGGGTGGGTGGTGTACCGCGCGGCCGCGTGATTGAAA
>CAZMRA010000207.1:0-9157 GCA_964568485.1 uncultured Caldilineaceae bacterium
CACACTATAACGCCAGCGGCTGCCGGGTTGATGGGTCAATGGGATCTGTGCCCATTTTTCGACCAACTCGCTCATGGGGATATCGGTTGGATAGAGCGATGGTTCGTTGTTAAAGTCGGTGACGTTGTGGATAGCCTGGTAACGCGCTTCGATTGGCAGATCGGCAAAGAAGCCGTAGCTCAGCCCGGACGTGTGCGTCAACAGATCGCGGATGGTGATCGGCTTGGCAGGTTCCAGCCGCCATTCGAGGGCGCCGGTCCCCAGAAAGACTTGCGCATTGGCAAAGGCCGGAATGAATTTGGCGAGTGGGTCCGTGAGCAATAGTTCGCCCGCTTCATACAACATCATCACCGCTACACTGGTGATCGGCTTGGTCATCGAGTAGATGCGGAAAATCGTGTCGGCGGTCAGGGGCTGGCCGCTGCTCACATCGCGTTGCCCGATGGTTTCCAAATGGGCAATTTGACCACGGCGGGCGATGAGGGTGAGGATGCCCGCAAATTTACCTTCATCAACATAGCGCTGCATGACTGGGCGAATGCGAGCCAACCGTTCAGGAGATAACCCAACACTCTGCGGATTGATCGCGTTCATGAAAAACCTTTCTTGGTCACTAAATGGTATGATGAATCGCTCCCCGGGTGAACAGCATTTGGCATGCAGACGAAGCGCCCTTGCCACATTTTGATCAATGTGTAACACAAAGGCTCACTCGACGGTTGCCGGCTGCTTGGAGAACCTATGGGTGGGCTTGCCAGAATGTGTGCTAGAATACGGGGAAAGTGGTAAGCTGTCAACCCGTATACAAGAGATTTCCCTATCTAGCCCGGACAAGGAGATGCTATGCCGCTATCTGCTGCTGACAAACTGACAACTGCCTATCGCCGCCATCCACTCGACGCCATTTTCTCCCCCCGCAATGTCGCCGTGATCGGAGCAACCGAGCGGCCCGATAGTGTTGGGCGCACGCTCTTGTGGAACCTGATCAGCAACCCGTTTGGCGGCACAATTTTCCCCGTCAACCCCACGCGCAAGAATGTCTTGGGGATTCGCGCCTACCCCAGCATTGCGGATATCCCCGAACCTGCCGATCTCGCCGTAATCGTCACGCCTGCGCCCACCGTGCCCGGCATCATCGAGGAATGTGTCCAAGCGGGAGTCAAAGGGGCGATCATCATCTCCGCCGGCTTTAAGGAGATTGGCGCTGAGGGGGCTCGCCTCGAACAGCAGATCCTGGAGAAGGCGCGGCAAGCCAAGATGCGGATCATCGGCCCCAACTGCTTGGGCGTGATGAGCCCGCTGACCGGGATCAACGCTACGTTTGCCAAAGGCATGGCACTGCCCGGCAATGTCGGTTTTATCAGCCAGAGTGGCGCTTTGCTCACCTCGGTCTTGGATTGGAGCTTACGGGAGCATGTGGGGTTTAGCGCTTTTGTCTCCATCGGCTCGATGTTGGATGTGGACTGGGGCGATTTGATCTATTACCTGGGCGAGGATCCGAACACCGCCAGCATTGTGATCTATATGGAGACCATCGGCGATGCAGGCTCGTTTCTGTCTGCCGCACGTGAAGTGTCGCTGACCAAACCGATCATCGTGATCAAAGCGGGGCGCACGGCTGCTGCCGCACAAGCCGCTGCCTCGCACACAGGCTCGATGGCCGGGAGCGATGCAGTGCTGGATGCTGCGTTCCGGCGTTGTGGGGTACTGCGGGTGGATCGGATCGCCGAGATTTTCTATATGTCGGAGGTCCTGGCCAAACAACCCCGTCCAGCTGGACCCAATTTGACCATTTTGACCAATGCCGGTGGTCCTGGCGTGTTGGCCACCGATGCTCTGGTGACCGGCGGTGGGAAATTGACGCAATTGGCCCCCGAGACGATGGACGCGCTGAATGCAACGTTGTCGCCGCCGTGGAGCCACAACAATCCCATCGACATCTTAGGGGATGCCAGCCCTGAACGTTATGCTGACACGCTAAAGATCGCCGCGGCGGATCCAAATAGCGATGGTTTGCTCGTCATCCTGACCCCGCAAGATATGACTGACCCCACGCAGACCGCCGAAGCGTTGCGTAGCGTCGCCGAGTCGCCGCGGAAAAAGCCGATCTTGGCTAGCTGGATGGGCGGGAGCGATGTGGCCGAAGGCGAAGCGATCCTCAATCGCGCCGGGATCCCTACCTTTCCCTACCCCGACACGGCGACGCAGGTCTTCAATTACATGTGGCGCTACACCTACAATCTGAGCGCGATTTATGAAACGCCTTCGTTGCCAGTGCTCAATGCGGATGAAGCTACCAATCAGCAGCGCGCCACGCAGTTGATCGAGGAGATCCACGAGACCGGGCGCACGTTACTGACCGAATACGAGTCCAAGCAAATTTTTGCCGCCTATGGCATCCCAACCGTGCCGACCTATCTGGCCGGTACGGTGGATGAGGCGGTGGCCTATGCGGAGCAGATTGGCTATCCCGTCGTGTTGAAGCTCAACTCACTGACCATCACCCACAAGACCGATGTGGATGGCGTGCAACTTAATTTGCACGATGCCGATGCTGTGCGTGAGGCGTATGCGCGGATCAAAACGGCCGTTAGTGAGCGTGTGGGCAGCGAACATTTCCAAGGTGTCACCGTGCAGCCAATGGAGAAGTTGGATGGCTACGAGCTGATTATTGGCAGCAGTATCGATGTGCAATTTGGGCCGGTGTTGCTCTTTGGGGCTGGTGGTACTTTGGTCGAGGTGATGCGAGATCGGGCGTTGGGGTTGCCGCCACTCAACACAACCTTGGCCCGCCGGCTGATGGAACAGACAAAAATTTGGGAGGCGCTTCAGGGCATCCGCGGGCGTAAAGCGGTGAATATTGAAGCCTTAGAGCGCTTATTGGTGCGCTTTAGTCAGTTGGTCGTCGAGCAGCCATGGATCAAAGAGATCGATGTCAATCCGTTGCTGGCTTCGCCCGACCGGTTGCTGGCGTTAGATGCACGCATTGTGCTGCATGATGCCAGCATGCGCAAAGAAGATCGCCCGCGCCCGGCCATCAAGCCTTACCCTGCGCAATATGTGGCAACCTGGACCTTGCCTGAAGGCATCGAGGTATTGATCCGCCCAATTCGCCCAGAGGACGAGCCGCTGATGGTGGCGTTTAATAATACGCTTTCGCCCGAGAGCATCTATTTGCGCTATTTTCATCCGGTGGCTGCGGCGCAATTGGCAACGCATGAACAGCTGGCCCGGCTCTGCTTCATCGACTACGACCGCGAAATGACATTGGTAGCCGAGCGAACATTAGCTGATGGCCGTCATGAGATCGTCGCCATCGGGCAGTTGACTAAGCTGCATGGCACGAATGATGCGGAGTTTGCTGTGTTGGTGAGCGATGAATTCCAACAGCGTGGCGTAGGCACTGAGCTGCTGCGACGGTTGATCGAAATTGGTCATGACGAGCAATTGGATCATATCGTGGCTGAAATTCTGCCCGAAAACGAAGGAATGCGGCGCGTTTGCACCCGGCTTGGCTTTACGATGAAACATGATCGTGATACTGGGGTGGTCCACGCTGCCTTGCCACTGAATCGAGAGCTTTCTGCCAATTGATGCGGCTGCTCTACAACTTACGCAGATTCACAGGTGAACATTAGTCAACTGGAGAATCTGCGTAAGTTTTTATTGCTTATCAACTTTTGATGTGGCTGGAAATCAGTGGGCGACGGTTGGGTTGGCTGAGTCGCCCTGTTGATTTTGCGCGGCCAGCTGGGCGATCCGCCCGCCGGGAGCGAGCAGCGTAATCACTAAGCCGAGGGCCGCGGCAACAAAGGCAATAAAAAAGATTCCTTGAATCGAGACCGCGAGCGCCGGGCGAAGCATATCGGTGAGAGCCGCTGTGCTTTCGCCGGGGAGGGGTTCAAGTAGGCTGTTGATCGAAATCGTGTTGGGGTCCAATCCACTAGCGGTCAAGGCTGCTGCTAATCGGGTGCTCAAGACAACCCCCATCACGCTGACCCCAAGCGTCCCCCCAATGCTGCGGCTGAATTGCAGCGTCGAGGTAGCCGTCCCCAGATCGCGTTTGTTGACCGAGCTTTGCACGGCGATCAAGAAGGGCGAAATCGACATGCCCATCCCCAACCCCATCAAGGCCAAGTTAAACATCAATTGCAAACGAGAGACACTGTCATCGGCTTGCGTGAGCAGAAATGTGCCCACGGTCAGGGAGACCATACCGATAATGGCAACCGTGCGGTACCCCATTTTTAAGAGCAAACGGCTGCCGACGATGCTGGCGAAGACCCAGGTAAGCATCATCGGGGTGAGGGTGGAGCCGGCTTCGGTGGCGGTTGTGCCCAATACGGCCTGCACAAAGAGTGGCACAAAGGAGAGGCAGCCAAACATGGCCCAACCGGAGAGCATGCCGTTCAACGTTGCCACACTAAACAGGCGCTCTTTCCACAGACGAATCGGCAAGACTGGGTCTTTCGCTCGCAGCTCTACCCAGAAGAGCCAGGCCAGCAAGAAGAGCGCAATCACGAGTAGGCCCCAGCCGCGGGGGGCATCGAGTTCAGCTAAACCGAGTAGTAGACAGATCACCGCCGCGCTGAGCAAAACCGAGCCAAGATAATCAATCGTCGGGCGAGCACCAGCCTCGCGAGGGTGGTCTTGCAGCGAGAACCAAACGACGGCGAGGGCGATCACACCGGGGATGAGATTGACATAAAAAACCCAATGCCAGGAGATTTGATCCACCAGAAAGCCACCCAACAGAGGGCCGACAATTGAGGAAACCCCCCAGACGCCGGAGAACAAGCCTTGCATCCGTGCCCGTTGTTCGAAGGTGAAAATATCACCAATGATGATGAAGGTGAGTGGCATCACGCCACCTGCGCCTATCCCCTGCAACCCACGGAACACAATTAGCTGTTCCATGCTTTGAGCTAAGCCACAGAGCAATGAACCGAACAAAAAGATTAACATTGCTGCTCCAAAGACTGGCCGCCGTCCAAAGAGATCAGAAAGCTTAACGTAGAGCGGGACTGTGGTCGTCGACGCCAACATATAGATCGAGAAGGCCCAGCTATAGATCTCCAAGCCGCCCAACTGACTGACAATGGTAGGCATCGCTGTGGAAATTACTGTCGATTCCATCGAGGCCATAAAGAGGCTGAGCATAATCCCAGCAACCACAACAATCACGCGCTGGCGCGACATAAGCAGATCCTTTCCGGACAACTTTCCGTTCCAGTGGGGCAGCTCCAATCGGTTGTGGCTCGTATATCTGCGAGCGACACAACCAGCAGAGCACGGAGCGTTTGAACGATTACTACCTACTGAGCACTCTACCGTGAGTTTTCTATAGATCCAAAAATCTCTTCAAGCCTGTGACAGTAGGCCGAAGAGATTTTTGGTGACTGAGGGGCTTTTGCTAGTTAAGGCAAAAGAAATGTAGCAACGGTGAGAACGAGGGCGGCGATCACCGCTTTGAGCTGTACTTGTCGGGCCTGACGGCGCAGTTGAGCTAGCTCGCTTTCATCTTGGATGGTCTCAACTTGGTCACCCAATTTTCGCTCATTGCGGGCAACGAGACCGATACAGGTTTGGTCGCGCCATTGAAAATAACCAAGGGCTGCCCCCATAAAGGGCGCAAATAAAATCACTCGCCACCAGAGATTCAGATCAGCAACAAGCATCACCGCCAGGACGACAATGGCCACCAAAAAGGCCATCACCCCAAAGGTCAAGCGTTTCTGCCGTTCCTGGGGGCTGATGTTGGCCAGACAGACAACTCCTTCGCTGTTCATATCTCAATTTCCCCAATCGATCATCTGTTCCGCCACATAGCTATATTCAAATGGCAAATCGATCGGCAACGGCCGTTGATTGCTGCCATCGGCATTCATCACCCAGACCCGCCAGCGACCTGCTTCGCCATCCTCTTCACGGTTGCTCAGAAACACAATGGATTGTCCATCGGGGCTCCAGGCCGGGGCCACATTGCTTGGCATCTGATCGACCAAGGCGGTCTTGGGCCGAGTCAAAGCGACCAGGTCATTCCCATCCGGATTGACCGCGAAGATCTCCCAGTGGGGGCCTCGCTTGGCTTGAAAAACCACTCGCCCACCACCGGGCTGCCAATCCGGATCATGGAAATACGGCTCATTGATGATGAGCTGGGTATTGGCGTCATTGGTGTCAGCCGTCTTTTGCAAGCCGCCACTGGACTGGTAAACGATACCCGCGCTGGCCCAATCGAGTGCCTGGGCACTGTTGAGCGAGGCAATATCTCGATACTCTTTGCCATCGGTATTGACGCGAGCGATCATCCATTCGCCGCGGGTGACGCGATCAAAATTGCTGATCACATCCGCACGAATGTCGCGGATGGCATCATAGCGGGCTTGTTCCTCGGGTGAAGCATCCGGACCCGGTGATGGTGGTTTGGGAAAGATCTCATCTTCCGACACGCAAAGCCCAAAGAAGCCCAAATCTCGGCAATTGTAGGTGCCATCCGAGCGGATGAAGGCGATCCAGCGACCGTCGGGGCTCCACTTCGGAGAACGCAATCCTTCACGCTCGCCAAAAATTCTGCGCTCGTTGCTGCCATCGACATTGATCAAATAAAGCCCTTGCTGACCGCCCAAGCGTGTGAAGGCAACCTGGGTTCCATCCGGGCTGAGTGCCGGATCAAAGCCGCTGGTGAGTTCGCGCAGTTCACCCGTGGCCAGATTGTACAGATAAATGGTGCCACCGGATGTGGTTTGCAGCACCAACTTGCCCGTTAGCCCGGTCGGACCAGTAGATTGGGGCGCAGGGGTCGGTGTGGCCGGGACCGGAGTCGCTGGCACTGGCGTCGCCGTGGCTGAAGCCTCGGACGCTGCGTTCTCCGCTGCTGTGGGAGTTGGGCTTGCCTCACTCTTGTTGCTCACTGCAGTCGCAGTAGGGGTGGGTTGGCGAGTTGGTTGCGGCTGGCTGCTCGTCTTGTCCGAAACCGGCAGGGTGGAGAGCGCTTGACTTAACTCAATAAATTGGACGCTGACCCAACCAAAACCGTCGGGCAACTTGTTGCTTTCGATCTGAACCCATGTGGAATCTGCATTGCGGGCGAGAACTACATACTGCTCGTTGGGTAGCGCCTTGCCGATAATCGCATAGTTGGTGCCGGGGCCAGAACGAATATTCAACCGTGAGCCTGTCATCGCTACGCGCCCGGTGATGCCATCATCGCTGGCTGATGCAGTTGTCGTGCTGGCTGCCGTCGCGGTGACCGTCGCTGATTCGGTGATGCTGGCCGTTGACGTAACTTCGCTGTTCGTAGTCACGGTTACCGGCTGCGCGGTTGGGGGTACTTCCTCCTCTCCACTGAGAACAGGTAGGGCACGCGTATTAAAGGCAACCACCGCCCCGTTGGCGACCCAACCTTGTTCACCATCCGCCGTTTGTAGATAGAGCCATTGGTTGTCTGCCGAGCGACCGAGCGCTGTCAAAGCCGTGCCGATCGGCAATGTTTGGAGCAATTCCCCATCAGGTTCCGCCAACAACTCAGCGCCCCGCGCCCCAACTACGGCGATCACCTCGGTATGGACACCTGCCACAGTTGGCGTCGGTGTGGGGGATGGTAGCGGTGTCGGGGATGGGCTTGGTGTCGGTGATGGCGTCGGCGACGGCGAGGGGGATGGTGACGGCGTAGCAGTCGGCGACGGGATCGGCGTTGCAGTATTGGTTGGTGCTACGGTTGACGTGGCGGTCGGTTGTGTCGCTTCACTGGTGGTGACGGCTACCGTCTCCGTCGGAGCCTCGGTGGCCGTGATGGTTGCGCTGGCTGCGGGGACCGGTGTGCTGGTCGCTTCCGCAGCTTCTGTCGCTTCTGCATCCATCACCGGTAATTGGTCGGTGCCAAAAAGCACCAATTCCCGGGCTTCGACCCAACCCGATGTCTGTTCATCCAGATAGACCAAAATCCATTGATTGTCGGGTGTGCGCCCCACTGCATTTAAGGTTGCACCTGCGGCCAAGCTCCGGATCTCATCTCCTTGCGGGGCCGTATAGACCGTTGCCCCTTGTGCGCCGGCAACTGCTAACTTCCCGGGCAAGGGTTGATCCAGTGGAGCTGCCCACAGGACCGAGTGGTGGCTAGAGGGGGCGAGCAGGCTGAAAGTCAATAAGCTGAGGGTGGTTACTGCGAGCAAAAGTGCTGTTGAAGATGCCCAAAATCGTTTTCTTATCAAGAATTGATGTCGCATAGTGATTATCGCCGTGAAGAAGTGAAAAATCCTCTCAAATTTGGATACAGTTTATAGATATGCTGTCTCACATACTGTAAGCCACAGACCTTGAGATCAGGATTTGTGAAAATTGTCCCTATGATTACTTGACAATTCAGGTTGCCCTTCGTAGAATCTCACCGACCGAACGTTCGGTCGGGAAATTCGCAAGCAATTATGGCTGAGAAGAGCTGCTTTGTCAAGTGAGGGCGCTACATAATAATGGACAGCAGTCACCCTGAGTTGGTGCTGACCCCCCAGAAAAAGGAGATTCTTGCTGTTGCACGTAACCTCCTTGCACAATACGGATATGATGGCCTTTCGATTCGCGAATTGGCGCATCAAGCTGGTTTGGCAACCGCAACAATTTATCACCATTTTCGTGATAAAGAAGATATTTTGTTGCATGTACTCGAGTATGACGCCATTTCTGCGAATCAGCGGCATAGCGCCATTGTCGAAAGTTCACTGCCGGTTGTCGAGAAATTACATGTGTTATTGCGCAGTCACCTGGAAATGTTGCATGAAAATCGTTTGATTGCGCTCTCGACAGTGCAACGGCTCAAGACGATGGAGCACCACATCCCCTGGTTTGCTGAGCGGATCTTATCGCTGCTACTGCAACCGTTGGTGGCTGTCTTCGAACAAGGGAAGGCCCAGGGATTGTTTCGTCCAATTGACAGCCATAAAACGGCAATTACGACTTTGGGGATGATGCATTCGCTCTGTGCATTTTGTCTAGCGATGAACCGAGAGCCGACGAGTGAAGAGATGGTGGACCACATTGCGGATATTGTGTTGCATGGGGTGACGGTTCAAACCGCTAAATAGTGCTTGCACTTGGCTGAAGGTAATCTGTGCAACTGATCTAGCCCTGCTTCGTAGTTTTAGACTGGATGATGGGCAAT
>CAZMRA010000208.1:0-9124 GCA_964568485.1 uncultured Caldilineaceae bacterium
AGCCCCAAAATCTCGTTGCTCAAGTGGCTGATCGCAGTCATTTGGATCAAGTGCGCAGCCATCTGCTCGGCATCAGATTTACGAGCCAAGCTATTGCCATTGCGATTGGTGCGCCCTACCAAAAAGATAAAATCAAACGGAGCATAGGGGGCATCAGGCAATTCGCGCTGTTCGCTGGGGTAAAGAGAACGGAATTGTTGAGTCTCTTGGAAATAATTTAATTCCTTGAGGGCAGCATAGGCATTGGCGCGGATGCGACGGCGCTGCAAATCACTTGAGATTTCCGCCTCTAGCACATCGGGCAAAAAGAAGATCCCAACGACCCGCGCGTTGTTACGCACTTGCGCACGAATACGATGAGCGACGTCCATAAACATGCCAGAACCGGTGCCGCCACACAAGCTGCTGACCACATAAATCAACTGATAGTTGCCGACGACCGGAAAGCCGCGATTCTGCGCGGTTTCCATATCGCGGATCTTATCCAGATTGGCGAGTTTGGTCTCCAGACTCTGCTTAAAATTCACATAATTGCGAAAGAAGCACAGCCGCCCAATGGGGCGCAATTGTTTGGCGCCATTATGGATATAGCCCAGCGGGATCGATGGATAGTTCCACCAACGCCCGATCTCGGGATGCTGATCCAGATTCGCAATCAAGCGGGTGGCGTCAAACTTGCCCATGTAGCAAAATTCGTCGGCAAAGAGCGGTTCTTGATCCAAGCGATTGACTAGCGGTTCTGTGTCCAGCGCCAATAGCTGAATCATGCCAGGCAAATTATCACTTACACTTTTCGGTGTATGGGGTGGATGATTGCCGTTCCACACATTGCGAAAACGCCGCTTTACAGCGCGCACCGTATTGGTTCCCATCCCACCAACCCCTACCACCATAGTGGGGTAGATCGTTGGTTTGTCGAACTGCGGATTTGAATTACCCTGGGTCATGGATTGAACAATCACCTATGAAAAGCCAACAGCCATACAGGCTATTAGCGCCAATAAAATCACTCTCGTAACGATATCACATTGCTACCTAGCTGCGATCCTACCAGCTAGACCCCCAAGCGTCGCCACTTTCAGTCGAACCAGCAGAATAGCCCGTACCCGATGCTGGCCGTTCACCAGCATCATTACCACCCCAGGCGCCTCCCCAATCGGCATTGCCCCAGACTGCATCTAAGCTAGCCGGTGTTGGGTTGCCGCCAGTCCCCAGCGGCGAAGGCGACGGAGGAACTTGAATTGGCATGACGGTTGCAACCGCAGCTTCGTCAATCTCAACATCATCGATCCCGCGACTGCGCATGCGAGCCACCGCGACCAGCAGCAAAAAGAGCGTTAGCGGCCAAGCACACAGCGCCAGTGGCAACTGCCCATAAATGGGCACGACATAGGGCGAAACATAACGCTGCATCAGGCTCGGATTGCGGAAGTTCAGGGCCAGCGTCTGTGGTTTATTGGGTAAGCCGACAATCTGCAGGGTCAACCCACCAGTAAAGAAGTCCCCTTGCAACGACTCGCGCGGCAGATCGCGGCGCAAGACCAATGTAACTGGGACTTCATAGATTCCCGATTCATTCGGGGGACCGCTTACCTCAACTGAGGGCATTTCCAGATCCGCAGATGTGAGATTCAGCGGACCATCAGCGCTTTCGCCTGTTACCTGCAAATCAGTCATCTGCAGCACAAAGGGCGTTTTGCCAGTAAATCGTACGTTCAGCACTGCCTCGACGCGGCTGCCCGCATCTTGCAGATCCCCCAAGTCAAGTGAGCCGCTCACCAGCGACCACTCTACATCATTCACGCGTACTTGCCAATCCAACTGAGGGGGGAAAAGATCATAATCCCCATCGGGGCCACTTAATTGGATGACACCACCACAAGCGCCCGGCGCAACTGGGCCAGCGCTCATCAAGCGGATGGGCAGAACCAAGCGCTCATCGACTGTACGCATGTCGCCACTGATCAACGAGAGATCGGGACATTGATTCTCGGCCAAGGTGGCAGTCACACGGAACTGCTTACCGAGAAAGCTGATCGGCAACAGCAATTCTTGATCCAGCCGAAAATTGGGCGACGTATCAAAGAGGATATCCCCAAAGTCAGCCAGTTGCGTATCCACCAGCGCCATCGGTCGGGCAACCTTAAATGTAACCGGTAACGCTACGCCAGGACGAATTGCCACATCCATAGGCTGGCCATTTGGGCGAGTCACGTGCAGGGTTAACTCGCCTGCGTAGTCACCGGGTCGCAGTAGATCTAAGCCTTGGATGTTAAGGGTAGCAGTCACGACACCGGTCTCGGGCACATCTTGATCAAAATTGAGAACGACTCCGGCGGCTGGCTCATCGGTGGTCAGATTATGCAGCGCAATGGTTGCTCGCAACGAGCCAATCGGTTCGGTAGTGCCCGATGACAACTCAACCGGCCAACCACCAGGCGGCATCTGCGCCAGATCAATTTCCGCGGGCAAGCCCCGCAGTTGGACAGCGGGCTTCAAGCCCAGGCTCGCTTCGCCCCAGTCGCTAAAGCGCAGGCCATCTTTCATCCCCTGCACCACGTAAAGGATGTCATATGAGCGCCCATCCGCTGGCGTAAAATTACCATCGCGACAGAGCTGAGCATCACAGGCCATCGCCGCTTGATAGACCAAGCGCCCCTGCCCTTGCTCGTCGTTCGACTCATCAGTTACGAAGACCGTAGCCGCCAGGTTCTGAACTTCGCTACCGCCGCCAAAGCCAACTTGCAAATCAGCATTCCCGTTGGGCAAGAGCCCATCACTGCCTGGCAGGGGCGAAAACACTTCCACATGCGGCAGACCGCTCCGCCCTTCCAGCCGGAAGGTGCGCACCAATTGCAGCGGTGCTTGGTCATCACCGACTTGCAGCCTCAAGGTTGCTGGGGGATTGTTCAAGCGGGCGAACTTAATGTCAGTTTGGGCAAATGTTTGAAGGGGCGTCTTCCCATCGATCAAGAGTGGCTCCGCCACGCCTGGGCCACCACTGCGAGCCAATAGCAACACCGGCCGCCCACTCGGATAATAGCGCACTGAAGCCGGGCTATTCGCCAAACTAGGGGGTGGATTTAAGAGCTGGGGATAGCTATCCGTTTGGACAACCGCAAAGCCGCCTGCATCACTCATTTCGCCGACCCAGCGGCCGGGGGCCAATGTCTCCCCCTCGAGCAAATTCACGTCGATGGATGGATCCGCCAAGGTACTTTGCGGCAAAATCGGCTGCCCATCTCGTTGGATGCTGGTTAGCCCATCACGCGCCGTTACGAAAGCCAAACGCCGTACCCCATGCCCTTCGCGGGTGGTCAATTGGACAGCATTGCCAGTACGGCTGGTGATCACCGAGAGATCAGGCTTCATCTCGGCGAAGATTTCACTAAAGACCCGTAATAATTCTTGGGGGGTAGTGGCCTGGCGAGTTTCCAGTTCGGGCAATTCTTCGTTCAAGAATTCGCCAGCGCAGCCCGCTGTTGGGTTACACAACACCACCGGAAAGACCAAGACCCCTGCCTCGCGCAGAGTAGCCACTTGGGCACGCAACGTATCTTCTTGGCCTCCAAAGCCTTGCGGGCTACTGGGTTCGCCATCGGTGAGGAGCAGGACATATTGATTGCGTCCTGGCTCGCGAGCTGCAGCCAATAGATCAATTGCTGCCTGCAATCCCAGATCGATACGCGTATAGCCACGAGGCAGATAGTTCGTCGGCGGGATCAAGGAATCGGTGAACCACCGTCGCTCGTTCGTTGGGCCCATGGTCTGGAGCGTACCCAACTCGCCGATCCCCTCAGCCCCACTATCAAAGCGCACCACCGCGACGCGATCATTCTCGGCAGCCAGTTGCAATAATAACCGGGCTGCGCTATAGCGTAAAACCTCAGGATCGCTCGGGGGGTTGGGGCTGGTACCGCCACAAGGAGGGGTAAAAGGTTGCGCTCCATTGCGCGGCCAGGGCCAACAAGTAGCCATACTGCCAGAGTCATCAAGCACGACGACCACATCAATTGGCTGGTTAAATCCGCCATTTTCCGTAGCAAATGGCAACTCTTGCCCCATTTGCAAGGCCAATGGAGCTGCTTGAACAGAGCCAGCCACAACGCTGTAGAGGCAACCTACCACCAGCAGGATGTAAAGCCAACGCAATTTTATTACCATCACACTTGTCTATTATAGTACACGTTGGTTTAGAACCAACATTTCCAGATCACAACTCACATAGCCTAGCGGCGTATGTCCAAATGAAAAAGAGTCCTGATTAAACGCCAGAGCTTCGGTTCTGGTTCCACAACATGCTCAATCCAAAACAAAGAGACGCCCTTATGGGAGCGTCTCTAGAGACGGTACAAACACGAAGCAGCCGCTATTCAGCTACTAAATCCAGAATCTGCTGTAGTGCTTCAGTAAATTGATCGGCCGGCAGTGCCCCAGGAATAATCCGCCCTTCCCCATTAAACAAGACAATAAAGGTGGGCGTACCCTGCACAAAGGGCGCACCGTCTTGCAGATCACTTTGGACACGCGCCAATGCTTCACCGTTGCTCAAGCAATCCTCAAACTGTTCGGTGTCTAAGCCCAATTCAGCCGCAAAATCAACAAAGATCGGGGTTGGGTCCATAATAGACCATGACTCGACATTAGCGAATAGCAGGTCGTGCATCTCCCAAAATTGCTTCTGATCGGCGGCACATTCTGCGGCAGTTCCAGCCGCGGCGGCTTGCGGATGGTTATTCAGCGGGAAATGTTTAAAGACCCAGAAGACTTGGTCTGTTTCCACAAAGGTAGACTGGAGAATCTGCTCTGTTTCTAAAACATGTCGCCGGCAATAAGGGCATTGAAAGTCCGAGAACTCGATCACAGTGACTTTTGCCTCGGGATTCCCGCGATACTGGTCACCCGCAACCGTGTAGTCAGGCCGCTCAGCATCAATCGCCAATCCCTCGGCAGTAGCCCAGAAAGGAATCTCAGCGTTATCCGGCTCAGGCTGGTACGCTTGAGCGGGCTGCTCCCCTGCCAACAAAGCATCGATCATACCGGCGAATTGGTCATAGGGTTGGGCACCAACCAACAGGAAATTTTCATTCGTCTCCTCGTTTACAAAATTAAAGCTCGGAGTTGAGGAGAGTTGTAAGGCGTGCCCTTCGTTAATGCTCTGCTCGATTTTGGCTTCCATGGTGCCACTCGCAACACATTCATCGAAGCGCGTGATATCGATCTCTAATTCAGCAGCTAATTCAGCCAAATGTGGTTGCGGATCAACCTGGTTCGACCAAACGGTTTGGGTGCGGAAGATTTCATCGTGCATTGCCCAATATTTGGCTGCTGAACCTTGCTCGGCAACACAAAGCGCAGCGACATGGGCGGCGATGGCGTTAGGATGAATTTGTGGAATGGGGAAATCGCGGAAGACAACCCGTAGTTCCTCAGCCCGAACGTAGCTTTCGTTCAGTGCTGGCTCTGTCTGCACAAAATAACGAGCACAGAATGGGCACTGATAGTCGCTATACTCGTACAGAGTTACTGGCGCGTCCGGGGCCCCACGGAACGGGTAACCTTCGGGGGTGAAGCCAACGGGCAAATCTTTATAAACTTCTGTGGAAATAACCTCTTCCACATCAGGGGCAGATTCCGCAGGTGAGGTCTCTACTTCAGCGGTTACTGCTGGTTCTTCAAGGGATGGAGTTGGTGTCTGAATCAGAGGTGCAGTACAACCGCTCACTAACCCAATCACGAGGACACAGCCAAACCACCAAGCATGCCGCCATAAGCGGCTTTGCCGGATCGTTATCATAATCTTCTCCAGAATCTATCTGTGGGCCCAATCGACGGCAGATACCAAGCAAGCCAGACTTTGGTACGATACCATTAAGTATACCGTCAAAATTCTGGATCAGAATAACACAACCCTCGTTGATTCAGTGTAATCTTTCTAGCATTACCCGAATTGGCGCGACAAGCAAGGCGAAGCCGTCAAGCAGGCTTGCGCCAACCAACTATTGCAAGCCGCGTCAATTCAGGCGCGAGGTTGATTTGATTGTTGGGCTGAAATGCTATACTGACTGCTGCTTATAGGGCACGACCGACTCCACACCCATGTTCAGGCGGAAGCTAGTTCTGCAATGCGAGCTTAGTAGAAAGTTCCGATGTTTGCAGAATCTGCCGGATTGTCTCTACACTGATATGTTCGACCACGCCTTGGTCTAACAGGTAACCGCGCAAACGTTGTAAAGACCACCGGTTAAAGGGTAAACCAAGGCTCAGCGGCTCCATCGAGGCAATGGCAACAATCCGCTGGCGCTGTTCTGGTGTGAATAAGCGGGGACGGCCGGGCGATTTGCCACTGCGTAAGCCATCCACACCGTGCTTGCGGAAGCGATGAATCCACTTACGGACGTTGATAGGGTGAAGGTTCACTGCCCGACTAATCTCGGGGACGCTCTTCCCTTCAGCCGACAATAATACAATCCGCACCCGATTCGCAGGCAGATCTTCTTCATGGCGATGAGCAATTGCCCGCAATTGCTGCAGTTTATGCAAATCTAAGTTCTGAATATAAAGAGCCATAATTAACCTTCTTTCTATCGGTAGTTAGTACTTGCACAAATCGAAATAGGGAGTATTTGTCTCTGGGGAGAGGGTCTTTGATACAAACGGAATAGCCTTAGCCCTGTTGTCTTTTGCAGATTGGGTTTCGCCGCCGTTTTAGAAACGCTTTCTCAAGGCGCTGTACTTACTGGTTGTGTTGTTCTGATCTTGAGCTGGCTTCTAAGAAAACGACGCACCCCAGGTTACGCATCATTAACATGGACTTGTGTGGCTAATCTGGGCTGAGCCAAGCCCATGTTATTGTGTTAGTGTAGCAAGAAGTGCTCAATCTGAGATCCTACAAAAGACCGATATAAGACAGTACTTAGGGACTATTTAACGGAGCTTAGGAGGGATAGGGCAAGCGTTTGGCTAGCAACCAATAAAAAAATCCGAAGGCTATGCTTCGGATTCTAAAGCTATAGGTTGGGGACTTCTCTTCCAGGCACTAGCGCTTCGTCTATCCGGTTGACGACCAGCGCCGTAATAGGGCTTGGCAGCGCGCCACAATTACTTCATCAGCAGTATGGAGCCCGATCACCGCATCCGCCCCTGCAGGCAAGGTAGTCAGCGACCATTCCAAAACCTGCCGTTCGGTCAGTAAGATAACGGGTGCCCAACTCTGCGCCCGGATCTGGGTCAAAAGCCTATGCACTTGACCGAGGCTCTGATTTGCAACCTGAAGCAGGATTAAATCAAACTGCAGCCATGCTTCAGAGGGTTGCACGGATTGCCCCCAGACGGTCACGGCCATATCAACGCCAGCCAACATGTTCCGCAAGATCTGCCCGCGTTGTGACTGCTCACCGTCCAATGCTAGCCAAAGTAGGCGAGCAGTTGGGCACTCAGTGGAAGCGAAAGCTTTACAGCGACTTTCTTGTCTAGGCGGGGCTTTCATATAATGATTTGATCTCTCGGCCCGAGAAGAAGGTATTCTGTGCTGCATAAATCATGGGATAGTCTGTGCGTTGTTCCGTATAGAAGGTTATCAGCTGGATCCACCAGTAGCTAACCTGTGCCTTTCATAGGCTAACTACCCACCCGCGCCTCACTATTCACGCTCAACGTACTCTTGTTGGTGATTTGGAGAACAACAAACCAAGACTCAAGCGATTTCGGTTCCGCTTACGCTCCTGGTATGCTTAAATTATATGCAGAAAAAAAGTGGGAAACAAGCCCCTAGACATTACCAATAGCTGACAATCTGTTCGCTAGCGTCGGCGCCTAATAATTTTATGGATGTACATCTCACCATGGTCTCACAATCGGGCTTAGTCGCCGTCAGGAGCAACGCTATGTACGATATTCCGGTTCGCCAAATCATGCAGACTACCGTTGTTACCATTCATCCCGATGCCCTGGTCGCAGATGCAAGACAGCTCTTAGAAGAGTTCCGCATTCGGCGTTTGCCAGTAGTTGAGGAAGATGGCGTTCTGGTTGGAATCGTCACTGACACAGACATCCGAGAAGCCGAAGCGGCGATCCAGACAGTCAGTCCCTATGATCCAGCCGCGGAAGAGGAATGGCTCGCCGTGGCCGATGTCATGACGCGTGAGGTGGTTACAATTCAGCCAGAAGCCACGGTGGGAGAATTAGCGACGACATTAATGACCCACAAAATTGGTGGGGTCCCCGTGGTTGAGCCTGATACAGACCACCGCCAGCATCTGGTCGGCATCGTCTCGGAGATTGATATCTTTCGGCTACTGGCCAATGCTTGGGCAGAGGCTCAGCAAATGCAGTCTGGCCAGGTACCGAATTAGTGCATCCACCTAGGGGGAGTCGCCACAGCTTCAATACGACGTCGCTTGGCGGATCTGCTGAACGATCTGCGGTAATTTTTCTAGCACATACTCGATTGCATCCGGTTTGGAGCTATGGCCAAGGGTCAGTCGCAAGCCACCCGCTGTTGCTGGCGCGGAAATCCCGATGGCTTCGAGCACATGACTAGGCCGTTGTGCAGCACTGGTGCAGGCGCTGCCACTGCTGGCCGCAATCCCAGCCAGATCCAAGCCGATCAAAACCCCTTCGGCCTCCACGCCGTGGATGACAAAACTGGCATGGCAAGCCAGCCGCTGCGTGGCCGAGCCAGTGAGTTGAGCCCCCTCCACCGTTTCGAGAATCGTACCAATCAAGTGGTCACGCAAGGCTTGTAAGCGAGCGTTCTCGGTGGGACGTTCGGCTTCAACCAATTCCAACGCCTTGGCCAAGCCCACAATCCCCGGCACATTCTCGGTGCTAGCCCGCCGGTTCTGTTCGTGGCTGCCACCAGTAATCAATGGCCAGAAGGGCGTACCACTGCGCAAGTAGAGAAAACCAACCCCCTTTGGCCCATAGAATTTGTGAGCGCTGACACTTAGCGCATCGACTTGGAGCTCATCCACCGCCAAGGGTAACTTGCCCACGGCCTGCACGGCGTCGGTGTGAAAAGGCACACCCCCGCTGCGACAGAGCGCGCCAATCTCGGCGATGGGCTGGATCGTGCCCACTTCATTGTTGGCATACATCACACTCACAATGGCCACATCTTGAC